>CAILNN010000177.1 GCA_903835555.1 uncultured Verrucomicrobiota bacterium | reverse complement strand
TTTCCCGCCAAGGTGAGGTGGTAATCAGCTACCGGGCCGGTCAGCGCCTTTTCTGAGTTGCGACTGGCTTGGTTTCGATACGGGCTGGGTCGACGGCTTTGCTCCAGCACTCTTGGACGCTTGAGGCGATTGAACCGGACGTGGGGGCAACGAGCGGAAATCGAATCGGAATATCCGGGGCTCGAAGCCGAAGTCTTTCAAGAAGGATTCAAGGGGGGCACGGATAGCGATCGGTTTTCTCGTAAATGGGTCGTGGTAAGCCAGGCCGATCGCTCGCAGTCCCATGGGCCCGCCGGTGGCTTCTCCATAGAGTTCGTCCCCCTCGATGGCACAGTCGGCGGCCGTCAGATGAAGGCGGATTTGGTGCGTGCGCCCGGTCAGCGGACGGGCCTCAATCAAATACCGACCGGGACTCGAGCCAACGACCCGAAATGCGGTCTCGGCTTCTTTTCCCGTGATGTCCAGTTCCATGCGCCCGTAGTCGCCCTCGACCGGCGCGATGGGATCGCGACAAACCCACGACTCTTCCTGAGGCCGTTGATTGGTCACTGCCAGATAGACCTTTTCCATGCGACGCTCTTCAAAAAGGTCGGCGTAGGTCCGCGATGCACCCGGACTCTTGGCAAAGAGGAGAACTCCCGATGTTTCAGCGTCCAATCGATGGACGTGTTGGAGGGCGGTCAGCCCCCGGGACCTTGCCCAAAAATGACCAGCAGCGATCGAGGAACTCAGTGCCGCCTGGAGATTGCGTGACGTGCGCTGCCAACTAAACGGAACCAGCATCCAACCCGGCGGCTTGTCGATGGCCAATACCGATCGGTCCTCGTATAGGATCGGGATGGGGTCGCAACCCGGCAAAGTGATGTGAGTCGGCTTGGACAAGAGGGCAGGTAACGAAACACCGACCGAGGTTCGATAGGGGCAAACGGACCACACTCAGGCCGCCGCTTCGTCGGGTTTGTAGTGAATGAGCGGTTTGAGCTCACCCCGAACGACGGATCGGTTGATCGTAACGGACGCCACCCCTTCGGAGGTCGGAATGTCAAACATTACGTCACGCATCACACGCTCCAACAGGCTACGCAAGGCCCGAGCACCGGTTCCCTTTTTCAACGCCTGCGCTGCCAACTCCTGGCAGGCATCCGGGGTGATGTCGAGCGATACCCCATCGAACGAAAGCAACTTGGAGAACTGCTTGACCAGGGCATTCTTTGGTTCCGTCAAGATGCGGACCAAGTGCGCTTCGGTCAGCTCATCCAGGACACTGACGACCGGCAGGCGTCCGATAAATTCGGGAATGAAACCGTAGGCGAGCAGGTCCTCGGGTTCAATTTGGTGCATGGCATCGTGGAGGTTCCGACGCCCGTGTTCAGCTCCATGGCCAGCCGAAAATCCCAGCACTCGACTCCCGAGACGTCGCTGGACCATCCGTTCCAAGCCGACGAACGCCCCGCCGCAAATGAAAAGGATGTTGGTGGTGTCGACCCGGATATAATCCTGTTGCGGATGCTTGCGTCCGCCGGAAGGAGGGACGTTGCAGACGGTTCCTTCCAGGATTTTTAACAAACCTTGTTGGACTCCTTCACCGGAAACATCCCGGGTGATGGAAACATTTTCGGTCTTCCGGGCTACCTTATCAATCTCATCGATGTAGATGACCCCCATTTGAGCCCGCTTGACGTCGTAGTCCGCATTCTGCAGTAGCCGAAGGACAATCGTTTCGACGTCCTCGCCGACATAGCCGGCCTCGGTGATGCTGGTGGCATCGGCGATGGCAAACGGCACGTCAATGAGTTTGGCGATGGTCTGGGCGGCCAGGGTCTTGCCGGAACCGGTGGGCCCGATCAGCAGGACATTGCTTTTCTGTAATTCCACCTCATCGTCCGAGGCTCCCGCATCCGCCTGATTCAGGACCCGTTTGTAATGGTTGTAGACCGCCACACTCAGCGTCCGCTTGGCATCTTCCTGTCCGATGATGTGTTCATCCAACCGGCGTTTTAATTCCGCAGGTTTGGGAACATTAAGCCGACGGGTCTCCTTCTGATCCTCGGACCGCAGTTCCTTGGTCAACACCCCCTGGCAAACCGCGACACAGGCATCGCAAATGTAGACTCCCGGACCGGCAATCAATTTTCGCACTTCAGCCCGGCTCTTGCCGCAGAAGCTGCACATGGTGATTTGGTTGGGCCGGGCCATCGCTGCCAAAAAATAACCGACGTTGTTGAGGAGGCGAAACTTACTTGGTGTCAGTGGCGACGAGGGCCGCAACTTCCCGCCGTGAGACGACGACTTCGTCGACCAGTCCAAACGACTTCGCTTCGGAGGCCGTCATGAAATTATCGCGATCGCAGGCACGCTCGACCACGTCTGCGGGTTGGCCCGAGTGATGCCCGATAATTTCGTTGAGCCGGTGTTTCAGCCGGAGCATGTGCTTGACCCGAATTTCGACATCACTGGCCTGACCTTCCGCGCCTCCAAGGACCTGGTGAATCATGATATCGGAGTTAGGGAGGGCAAACCGTTTGCCTCGGGTACCGGCAGAGAGGAGCACTGCGCCCATGCTGGCGGCCATACCGACACAGTAGGTATTCACATCGCACGTGACCCATTGCATGGTATCGTAAATGGCCAAGCCCGCGGAGACCGATCCCCCGGGAGAATTGATGTAAAAGTGGATGTCTTTTTTCGGGTCGGCCATTTGCAGAAAAAGGAACTGGGCGACAATGACATTGGCAACCATGTCGTCGATGGGCGTCCCCAAAAAAATGATACGGTCCTTCAGCAACCGACTGTATAGGTCGTAGCCGCGTTCTCCCCGGCCATCTTGCTCGATGACGTAGGGAATAGAGAAATTCCTCATAGTCTTATCCATTCCTGCGAGCCCAAACTAGGGGGCGAACGCGGGGCGTCAAGGAACGGGAGTAGGCGGCGGGGGATTATCGCCTTCTTTCAAACGACGGAGCGCGACGGAAGCTGCCGCGCTTTCAGCCAATTTTTTGCTCCGTCCGCGGCCACGGCCCAATTCGTTGCCATCGTGGGTCACCACACTTTCGAATTGTCGGTTGTGGTCGGGGCCGCTGACGGAGATCAACCCATATTTGGGGGGTTCCGGGGAACTGGCCTGCAACAATTCCTGGAGTTCACCCTTGGGATTATCGAGGTTTGGTAGCTCGGCCAGTTCGCCAAAAGAGCTGGTAAAAAGGCGCAAGACCAATTCCCTGGTACGCTCGTAGCCCGCATCAATATACAGTGCGCCGATGACGGCCTCAAAGGCGTCAGCGAGAGTCGAAGACCGCTGGCGTCCACCGGTAGTTTCTTCTCCACGGCTGAGGATGAGGTATCGTCCCAGTTTCAATTCGATACCCTGCGTGGCGAGTGAGGTTCGATTAACCAATTGCGCACGGGCTTGGGTCAATGGACCTTCCCCCTGGCCGGGGAATCGCAGGTAAAGTTCTGCCGTCAGGACTAATTGAAGGACCGCATCTCCAAGGAATTCCAGCCGTTGATTGTGTTGTTGTTGGTGACCGACGCCGGCCTCGTGGGCAAGCGACGGATGGGTCAATGCCAGATACAACAATTGTCGGTCCTGAAATTGGTACCCCAGGTCTTGCTCCAACTCCACCGTGTTGATCATGGGTGCGGCGGTTCGGTCGGAGGTTAGGCTGAAAGTGACGTCACACCGGACGAAACATCGGGTGGGGCGGATTCGCTGGTCGTGGCTGGAACAAGTTCTTTGGGAACCGTTGCGTCGGCAGATATTTCATGGCTCTCCGTTGATTCCGATGCCGGTGCTGCGGGTAGTCCGTTGGTCAAGAGATCGGCAACCTGACGCTGCACGGACAGCAATTGATCGAGCTTCAGATGGGGGTCGGCGACAGCCAGGATGTCACCCGAGCGATGGTGTTCGTAGACGAACACGCGGCGGTTTCCTTCGCGAACTTCGCTACGAACTTTCAAGACCCGCTTGCGCTCCAGCATGGCTGCCAGGACAAAGGCGGCGGCAGCGTAGGATTCATCCCGCAGTTCCAGGATTCGGCGCAACAGACCCTCTGCATCGTCGCGTCCGATGGCCTCTGGTGGGCCAGCCACGGGCGCATGGTACTCGCCGCGCCAGTGCGATACCAAGTTGGCTCGGGCGGAGAGCGACGCCCCTTCAGCAGCCCAAGCGGCTTGGCAGAGGTCCAGACGCTCGTAACCACGATCCTGCTGTAACAACACCGTGTGACACGGTTCCTTGTCAGCGAACGCCTTGCCTGTGATGGCGCAGACGCGCCCTCTTGATTGAATAGACCACTCCAGCATGTACTTACTCCTGACTGCCGCGTCCGACGATACAACACCGGCGCGGACCGCAATCAAAGCGCTATTGAGCGCTTTTGGCCATATCTTCCATCAAGGCGAAGGCAGTCGCTTCAACAATGGCTGGTGTCCCGTGGACGCGGGTCGATTCCGCCGCACGAGCATTTCCGCTCAAAAAGTCGGATGCACTCGCTTGTCCGACCACCTGAGAGTCTGACAATCGGATGGCGGTTACCTGGATGTCAGGGACGGACACGGTGGCGTCTCCAGGCCATCGTGGGGGAGCCGACGGGCGGGCTGAAATGAGCACCTCGATGGCAATGTCCGCGAGACTGGCCAGACGATGTCGGCGATCGGCAGCGGATAAGCCGCCATTGGCAGCCAGCCAATCGGCACCCGCTCGGAAGTCAACCAACTGAACGGATGCCAGGCGGAGGGGCCGTCCGAAAAGCCGCTCGACTTCCCGGCTGGTTTGAAAATCCGCCAACCCTTCAGGAGTCAAGGGCTGGTCCTGCAGACTGGCCACAGCGTTGGTGCTTCCCGCCGCGATCGTGCCGTCGAGGATTTCCCGGTTGATTGAAATCAGCAGGCGAGGACGCCCCCACTGGGCATAGGCCAATTGAAAACGCGATACAACCGACGAGGCTTTTTCTGGAGTCACCAACGGCCTCACGGTGCGCGCATACGAGCGCTGCTCGTACACAATCGGGGGCGGAGTTGCCCTCGGAGCAGGAATTTCACTGACGGCTGGTTGTCCTGGGACCAGCAATCGGGTGGCTTGTCCCCAAGCCACTGCGGACGTCAATAAGCTCACCATAACGTAGATCCGCGTGGACGGGCCGCCCCAAGCAACACCTCTGGGAACACCAGCGGCTAGCCCGCCGGTCCCACGCACCGCCGGGAACCGGTGAATTCCCAATTTCATACCCATCTTCAAAGGGCGTTCGGAACTATCGGGACTGTCGAACACGAACAGTGTAGTTCTTCGCCTGATCGTTCATCGAGGCAAACGTCAGTGTTTCCTGCGCGTTCTCGGTCAGGATGACGTCCTGCCACGGAGTTTCGTCGCCGGTGGAAATGAACTGAGCATCCTTAAAAACGCACTGAGCCTGAACCTGAATGCGTCGGTTTTCTCGATTGCGCAGGACGATGCCCACTTGCAACCGACCATCCGCCAAGTGGGTCTCCTGCAATCCGCTGGTGGTCACCGAATGCTGGACCTCCGCGTCGGTCAAGACGAATTTAGCCTGGGTTTCCTGGTTGTGCTTGTCTGCGTTCGCCGGTGCGTACGCCCCGGTCTCCGAGGCGCATCCGCCGAGAAACACAACTGCCGCGCTCAACATCACGAGATGAATCTTCATATGCTTACAATTTAATTTCGATCACTGACAAAAATCACCGTGTCGCGCCCATTGACCGCGTCGAATGCCAGCTCCCTTCGAAGCGTGGGCTGCCCACCCGCGTTGCGGAACTCCACCGTCATGGTGTGGTGGCCCGGAGCCGCCCGAAGGGCGGCAAATCCCAATAAATTGGGCAGGTTATCCCACGTGCGTGTATCGGCTTCGGGCGTCGTCGCTGATGAAACAATTTTACTGACCAATCCAAGTGCTAACAGCCCGGCTCCGACCTCCGTCGCCGTACTGTTTCCGTTGGCGGCACCACCGAGCATGGTCGCGGCTCCGCCGATGATTCCGACATCGCCAACAACATCCGTCGTTCTCTTAAAGACGGCTTTATTTGCCAGGATATAATCCATCTGGCGTCCACCCCGGGTCGTCGCTTGAAAGCTCAGATCGTCGTAGGCGGGTGCGAACCCAGTGATCGCTCCACCATCGACGGTAATGGCCGCCGCCGTGGATACCGAACTTCCCGGGCTGAAATGAAGCTGCTCGCGATACTCTCCGGCGGCATATTTCTCCGGGCCGTGACCCATTTCGATGAACACGAGCACGTTGGCGGAGGGGTCATATGCGGGCGGGCGGGCCAACCGGGCGACTTTCTGTGCCCGATTGAACGCGTCAGTACCATCTCCACGAAGCTTGGTTGACGCCAATCCATCCAGGTAATCGAGAAGCACATAGTCACTTTCGTAGGTGTGCTGTTCCGGGTCGGCGTCCTGGATTGCCGCACTACGAAAACAGGCGCGCGCGTTGTCCGGTTCTCCGTCCATCCAATACAGGATACCCCGGTAGTAATAGGCCATGACCCGCTCGTACGGTTCACCCCGGAAGCTCTTGCGAGATTCCTCGCGGAAATAGCTCCGGGCTTCTTTTGCCGTCTTATCACCTGCCGAGATGCCGCCCAAGCTGAGTAACGCGTCGTCCAAGATGGCTTTGGCTTGAGGAAACTGCGCCTGGCGCATGGCTGTCGCCGCCTCGCGATACTGGATCAAGACACGGTCGCGGGCCGCTTGTTCCTGGGGACTGAGCGAGGCACATCCCGCCAATAACAGCAGCAAAGAGAGAACGGACAATGTGCGGTAAAACATCATGGGTGAGACCGATCGCATCTTGGAGTTATTCCGTCCATCGTCTTATGGCAAAAGCTCGCCGGGCGGACACTTGATCCTCCCGGCTTGCAGACCTCAGGCGACTTCGGAATCGAAGTTCACCGGTAAGCAGCGTCCTCAACACCCTGCTTTTTGATTTCGGCAGAGTCTTCCCACAGGATGTCGCTGGTCCGGGCGTCGACCAATTGGAAGGTGTACAAGATATAATCGCTCACGCCCGCCTTGGTCTTGGTGGTCAAACCGGACAGTTTGCCGGTCAAAAAGAAATCGGCTCCCTTGAGCTCCTGGACATTGGGATCACTGGAGGAAGTCAACTGCCCCGAGCGCTTGAGCTCCCGTTCCTGTTCGAGGGCGGGCATCCGGTCCCGTGCCAGAAAGCGCACTTTGCCCTGACCCTTGGAATTCAGTTGGGAGCGAATCCGGTCCAGGAAAATATCCTTGTTGATGGCGAAACGGGTCTGGTTTTCGACCGGCAACAGCACCACGCGGGGTACACCTTGAGCATTCACAATCTCCGGAGTCTTTAAAACGCTCCTGGCCATCTTGTCGGTGACCGAGACCAAGTCTTGGGATTCAACTCCGGTGCCGGCGACGAAACCTTGTTCGTCGGCTTTCATCACCGTGACAGGAACTCCGGAGGGGTTGCTGACGCCCGACGAACAGCCGGCGAGCAGGGCGACCGCCAATGGCAGTGCGGTCGAAGAGCAAACGAGAGACAGACGTTTCATAATTGGGGAGAGAGACAATCGGAAGTACTGAAAAGCGTCAACGTCCGAAGAGGGCGTTGGCGGGAGCCAAAGGGGAAAGAGGGGCTACGGGGGCTGCGGGAGCCACGGGCGCACTCAGAAAAGTAGCTGATGATGAGTAAGTTGAAGGCGGAACTGTTGTCGAAACGACGACTGCAGGGCCACCGGGGTAAACGACTGCTGGGCGTGGGGCGGAAAGGCCACCAACAACCAAACCGGCACCCGCACCGATCAAGGCACCGCGACCGACGTGGCCATAGGCACTCCCAATCAAAGCACCGGACGCCGCACCGAGGGCAGCCCCGCCGATCGCGTATTCGGCTGGATTGGGACTCCCGGGATAGACCGCGGCGGAAGAGGGATAATAGGCGGGTGGGTAGGGCGAGGAATAGATTACTGGGGGATACTCCCGTTCACGACGCTCCTCACCAACAATGGCCCCGATCAAAAAACCGGCTCCAGCTCCGATGGCAGCGCCAGAACCGCCGTGGCGGCCGGTATTATTACCGATAACGCCACCCAGAACACCGCCCAAAAGCGCACCGCCTAGCGATTCCGGGCCAAAAAACTGGGCTTGAACCGTCAGCAGCGTTAAAGAACCGGCAATGCAGCACGCAATTGCTTTCATGGTCGTAAACTACGGGGGGAGAGACGCAGGTCCAGCGTGGATATTCAGGGAAAGGAGGAGTGGTCAATCGACCTTGTCAGGGAATATCGAACGGATTTCAATACCTGAGGGGCATGGCATATGATGGGCCATCGAGGCATTTTTAGTGAATCACATTGATGCCCTGAAGGCCGAACAGACCAGCAGATGCAAGAAGGTGAAGATCATTGGAGTATACTGCGGTAAAACCGTTTTCGGCAGCGCACGCCAGATGAAGTGCGTCTGCGGCCCGAAGAAATGTAGTGACGGGAATATTTCGAAATTCGGATTCTAATCGTTTTTGAACTGTTTGAGTCAGTAACAGCCAATCAAAAAGCCCGTTTTGGCTGTCACGGTGGAACTGGTCGAGCAAGCTTTGAAACGAGCGCAGGGACAGATGGCGCTCCCGAAATGCCCGATGAAAGGCCGCAACAACTTCCGCCTGGGCATGCCACGCGGCAGCAATTGACGTGTTTGACTGCGCGACATCGCGGACAGCCTGGAAGCCCTCCTCCTCCAGGTAAAGGCGAACCAAGTAGCAACTATCAAAAAATGGGGGACTATCGCTCATCCCGGTCCTGTGATATCCAATCAGTTGCATTTCCTGAACCCGGGCTAACCCGGAACTCCCCGGCCTCGAGCGCCTCCCTATAGGCGGGAACCCATTGACGGCGGTCCCAAAACGATTGCTCCTGGCGGCAAGTTGAATCCGAAGACTTCAATTCGCGGTCCAAGGCGTTCAACACAAAATCCTTGAGGGTTTGGTCGCGCTCAATCGCCAAAATCTTGGCCCGCCGATACATCGCGTCAGGAATCTCGATGGTAGTTTTCACTACGGCGAAGATACGGTTATACGGTTTCCCGTCAATCCGCTTTGATAGCTCAGCGAAAAGGAGCCCAAGCTTCGCTTAGAAAAGCAAGGCCATTCTCCAATCGCATCCAAAGCCTCATCGCTTACCATGGCACCCATGACAGACGTGGAAAAACAGGCCCTTTTGAGTTTTTGCCAACAGGCCATGCTCGCGGATGGATCGGCCTCGAGTGCCGAGCAGCAGGCCTTGCTTCGTGCCGCCGATCGGTTGGGTGTTCCGCCGCCGCCGGTCACCGCCGGACCGCCCCAAGAGTTCGCGCACGTCCTTGCTGCACTGCGAGGCGGTGGATTGGAGTCGACCGCGTTTGAATTCGCCTGGGTGATCTGTGCCGCCGATGGCCCCCCCAATGCGGCAGAGCATTGGTTCCTGGAAGCCGTGCGAGGTGGTCTCGGGATTTCAGCAGAATCCGCCAAAGAGATTGAGGCACGCGTCGGCACCTTGATTGCAGACCCATTCGTGCCAAGCAATCCAGCAACCCAACCCGGCGTTCCCCCGGTGATCTCTGCCACCCCGGTGGGTCCCACCGAACCGGACATTCGTGACATGGTTCAAAGTGCCGCGATCATGGCCGGGGCCTTGGAATTACTGCCCCATTCACTGGCCACGCTGGGGATTGTTCCGGTGCAAATGCGGTTGGTGTATCGAATTGGCAAAGCCTACGGATTCGAGCTCGATAGCGGGCATATCCGAGAATTCCTGGCCGTCGCCGGTGCAGGAATGGCATCGCAAATGGTCGAGGGCATAGCCGAGCGGGTGGCACGGGGACTTTTCGGCGGTCTACTCGGGGGGTTGACCGGACGGGTTGTTTCTCAGGCAACCGGTTCGGGTGTTGCCTTCGCGTCCACCTATGCCGTGGGCGAACTGGCGAAGCAGTACTATGCAGGCGGACGCCGCTTTAGCTCGATTGAACTACGCCAGGCGTATGACCAACTCCTCAATCAAGGTCGATCGCTGCAATCCCGGTTTGCCCCGAATATCCGAAGCCAGGCCGACCGAATCGATCCATCGACTCTGGCCTCCCTGGTTCGGGGATAGAAACAACTCCGTTTGCGGCAAGCCCCACCGTCGTGCACATGAACTTTCGTGCACCGTCCAACCCGGCGTTGCTTCCCAAACGCCAGAGGACTGGCGTACTCCACGACCTGGCGGACCTTCCGATGGTGCCAGAACATCCGAAGTGTCCCGGAGTACCATCGTTTGACGCTTTACGAAGGGTGACCTAACTTCGCATCGAAATGATCGCTGGAAAAATTGGTGCCCAGACGAAGACTCCCGCTGCTCCCAGCTTCCGCGTTGGGGACGAACGGCTGATCCGGCTGACGTCTTCGGCTGGTGACAAAGTCACCTCCTTGCTGACGAAACAAGGGAGACCTTCCGGGGTCCTGCGGGTGGCGGTCGTCGGAGGCGGCTGTTCAGGTCTGCAATACAAGATGGACCTGCAGGATCAGCCACAGAACCGCGATATTTTGGTGGAAAGTTCTGGAGTCAAGATTGTGGTCGACCCCAAGAGCGCCTTGTATGTGACCGGATCGGAGCTCGACTACGTCGATGCCCTGACCGAAGGCGGGTTCAAGGTAAAGAATCCGAATGCAGCGACCAGTTGCTCGTGCGGTGAGAGTTTTAGCGCTTAACCACCATGGTTGACGCCTTTGCGGTGTTGTCGGAGCCACGTCGCCCCTGGGTGGACATCGAGGTATTGAAGGTACGGTTTCGCGAGTTCAGTTCCCCCTTTCATCCGGATCGGTTGAATTCAGCAACACCGGAGGCTCAGGCCGAAGCCAGCTCGCGCTATGCGGAACTCAACAGCGCGTACAATCAACTGCGTGAGCACCGCGAGCGGTTACCGCTGCTGCTTCAGTTGGAATCCGGCCAACCGCCCCGGGATATCCAGCGTATCCCTCCTGGGACAATGGACCTGTTCGTCGAAGTGGGCCAAGCCTGCCGGGATTGCGATGCCTTCCTGCCACGGCTCAAAGCGGCCATCTCGCCGATGCTGAAGTTGCAAATCATGCGGGAAGGTCTGGAATGGACGGACCGACTTCAGCAACTCCAGGCCAAGGTGAATGAAACGCAGAAAGCCTTTGAGACCGAGTTGCGGAATATGAATCCGATTTGGGAATCCGCTCCAGCGGTAGGAGACCCGGCGCGAGCGGCGGCACTGCCACTCGAACGGATGGAACAACTCTATCGCGGCCTCAGCTACGTGGCACGCTGGACCGAACAACTGCAAGAACGCATCCTGCAACTGGCCATCGGTTAGACTTTGGGTGATCCTCTCGATAGGTCTGATGCGACCGTAGCCGTCGCTCGTAAGGCGACGCTGATCCCACGAAGCCACAACCCGTTCCGAAGCAGCAAGGCGGGAAAATAGACCGGAACTCAACACACTTCCCGGAGCCCATCGCCTAACCTTCAATACCCAAGCCCTCGAACCCGCCGATCTGCCCAGAAACGGGTTACAGCCGAGTATAGAGTGCGCCGCCTTACGAGCGGCGACTACGGAAGCCATGGCCTTTGGAGTTGCCAGTCGGCCGGGCGCTGGTGGATATCCACCAAAATCGCGGGATAAACCTCCGCAAAAGCGTCTTTGTGGCGGGTACCATAGGAGTCCAGGCGAGCCCAAATTGGCTCAAACTCATCGTCCGAAGCATCGCGATGGACAAGGGCTTCTATCTCGCGGGCTGCTTGGACCACTGTAGGCACGATTTCGCGAAGCAACGCTGCGGTGGCTAAAGCCCCGAAGAAATCAAAAGCCTCAATCGTGGCTTGGAGAAGGAGAGCATTGAACTCGATATCCTTGTCCAATACCACGGCCTGGAACCCGCCGTTGGCCCAAAGCGCGTCGAGTCGGAAAACGAGGTAGTAACAGCCGAGCTTTTTCGGGAGATTATTAATAAGTTCCAATTCCTTCTCTTCATTGGACCTACCCGCGAACGATTCCAACACCCTATATGGCTCATGGAGCAATAGCGAATGGCCCTGGGTGATGTCGTTCAAGGTGAGGCGCTTCAGTTGCTCTATTGATAAAGTCGGCATATTCCCGAATGGGATCGATTGAGCCGCCCGCCTACAAAAAAAGGGACCGTTTCCGGGTGAAAGCGAAAACGGACCCTTCCGAGCCAACCAAAAAACCGATCAGTCAAAAGCGTGACCGGCGGAACACAGCACATTGCGAAGCTTGTGGCGCACCAGTTCCTTGGTGGCGATACGGGCTGGTCCCAGGTACTTGCGAGGGTCGAATTCGGCAGGTTTTTCGGCGAAAACCTTGCGGATGGCAGCGGTCATCGCCAGGCGCAAATCGGTATCGATATTGACCTTGGTTACACCAGTGCGGCGAGCTTCCTCGATATCGGACTCGGCAACGCCAGCGGTGTCGGTCCCCATCTTGCCACCGTACTTGTTGATTTCATCGACGATATGGGCCGGAACGGACGAAGCTCCGTGCAGCACCAGGGGGTAATCACCCAAATCGGCATCCATCAAAGCCTTTTTGATGTTCTTGAGCCGCTCGATGTCGAGGCGCTGATCGCCCTTGAACTTATAGGCACCGTGGCTGTTTCCGATGGCAATAGCCAGGGAGTCCACGCCGGTCTTGCGAACGAAATCAACTGCTTCCACCGGGTGTGTGTAGTGCCCACCGACACTGTAGTTCCCGCCTTCTTCGCCCTCGTCGAATTGGGCACCGACCAAATGTCCAAGTTCGCCTTCAACCACGCAATTGTGCTTGTGGGCGTACTCGACCACTTCGCGACAAATCTCGACGTTCTTGTCAAAGGGTTCGTGGGAAGCGTCGATCATGACGCTGGTAAATCCTTCGTCGATGCACTGCTTGCACAACTCGAACGAGTCGCCGTGATCGAGGTGAACAGCAATGGGGATGGTGCTCAGGCTGACAGCCGCTTCGATCAACTTCTTCAGGTAGACCGGGTGAGCGTATTGGCGTGCTCCCTTGGAAATCTGAAGCATTACCGGAGCTTTTTCCTCTTCGCAGGCTTCGATGATCGCCTGGATGAGTTCCATGTTGTTCACATTGAAGGCTCCGAGGGCATATTTCCCTTTTAGTGCCTTGGCGAACAAATCGCGGGTATGGGTAAGTGGCATAAACGACAATCTTTTTCGTATTCCGTACCCCCATCATCCAAGACGGGGCTAAGGGCGGGACACTACTCAAGCTTTCGGCGGTAGGGAATCCGATTTTTTACCAACTACCCGAGAGTTCCCTCGCGGGGCCTACCAAAGTGGTACTAATCCCGCTGTGTCGGCGGGCGTACGCCAACCTTGGACAGGTCAATTGGCTGGAATCCCATTTTGAACGCGGGGGAATTGGTCATCAGACCCCGCTCCGGGTGATCCACGTCCAACAAGAGTGGGTCGGCGATGATGGAACCGAGATCGTGCCCCCGTTTGCGCCATTCCGCGAGCAACTCCCCACCAAATCGCAGATCGTCTGGTTTGGCTGTCAAGCGCGTGTCCCAATAGAGGTTGTCGGCCATGGCAAAGCTATTGGTTCCACCGCTCCAATCGGACCCCAACAACTCACCCGAATCGAACACGACGATATTGCGGTTGAAAACAAAGGACCGGTGGTCTTCAGCCCGGGTCCGCATCAGTTGGTAGTCGTGATTGAAGGCAAACAGGTTGTTGCGGATGATATTATCCCGACCGTAGTGCTGGTGAAACCCGGCACTCTTGCAATGGAAGACCACATTATTCTCGAGCACGATTCCAGTGCTGCCTTCATCGGTATATAATCCCCATCCGCCGTAATCGTGACTTCGAATTTCTCGAAATAAATTGTTTCGGATGACCGTTCCCGGTTGAGGCCCAAGCGTATAGATTCCGCCGAGGTCCGTCAGCACGCCCTGTCCCACTTGTTCAATCAAATTGAATTCGACCAAGTTATCCCGGCAGACCGATTCCTGATATCCCCACGTCCATCCGATTGAGATAGCCGTATAATATAAATCGAATATATGATTATGGCGAATGCGGTTTTTGCCGCTGTGATAGACCGTAATTCCCGAGGCCGAGGCAAAGATACGGCCCAATTCGCCGAGATCATTGTCACTGATACGGTGGGCCTCACAAATGGAGTTTGTCTTGGGAAGCGATTGGTACGGTTCTCCCACGCGAATGGCTCCAGCCCCGAGCGATCGCATCCGATTGCCGATGACGGACCAGCGCACGGCTCCGGCTCCGAGCTCTATTCCGTATCCCCCCAAATTCTCGAAGAGGCAGTTTTCAATCGAACCCTCTTCGGAGTACTCAATCACGAGCGCCCCATGGATTGGAACGGCCGTCTGTTGGGAAATAAGCCCTTGAGCCGGTAAGTCGTAATCGCATTCGATCAAGTGAATTCCCCGGAGATGAATGTCGCGGGCAATAGAATTCGTTTTGTTTTTTGGGTCTCCCGAAACGCGGATGAGCTCCAATAAGCGGGGTGCCGTCACACGACTCTTGGAGGGATCCCAATGAAGTGGCGCATAGTAGCTGAGTTGCCCGGTTGCTTCGTCGAGATACCACTCTCCGGGCGCATCCAGCGATTCGGGGGTGTTTTCTATCCAGTAGCGGGGCGATTCTTCGTCCATCCAAAATGGGATTGCCAAGTTGCCCAGGGAAGCGGTTCTGGTGGCTAGATTGATGCCTCGAATAGGCAGACGAAGATCGGTCCATTTCTCGAGAATAACGGCCCACCCGCCATTTGAGGGATTGAACTCTGCGGGTAATTCATCCTTTCGAATGGGCAACAGTAGACCGGGGGCCGAGGCGTCCGACCGAATCGGCCCCGCAGCGTGAAAATAACCGCGATTGGGGGTCCGGGCTCGCGTCGCCCGGTGGCCGTCAATAAACAATTGATTAAAACGCCAACTACCTTGGCGCACCTCGGGTAGGATCGTCTGCCACAGCAACCCATTGGTCGGGGAAATGTGCCACCCGTTGATCACGGTGCCCCCGGATATCTCGACGCGTGCACCGGGCCGCGAAGCCAACGTCAATCCTGAGTCTTGTGAGGTCAAAATAATCGGACGAGCCACCTCATAACGACCCTCGGCAAATTCAATTTGCGTTTCGATTTCGGGATTGTTCTTCCGCAGCTCCCTGGCTGTGGCGATGGCTTTCTGGACGGATTGCAGTGGACCATCCCGTTTGTCCGCATGTTCCACCAAGTTCATCCCCGACGAACCATCATGTCCAGTGGGGGCTACATAGATTTTCACCGGCAGGGCAGCGATCGCGGACAGCGCGCCAAATAAGCAAGTGCACAGCCATGGACCTATTCTTAAAAATGGCGACATATTCAGGTTGAATCTATGCAGCCAATCGCCTGGACGAGCCTTTGGGTTGAGTTCCGACGATTTCAACCAATGCATGACGGAGCACGGCACCTTCATCCATGGACGAACCGACCAACCGAAGATTGGCTTCCAGTAGAAGCTCCATGGCCCTGGTTAATTCGGGTGCACTAAAGTTTTCCGACTGCCGGAAGGCCTGAAAAGCGGCATAGGGGTGAAGCGCCAATGGGTTGAAGCGCCGGTCTTCCGGCATTTCGTCGGTTGGGACACGTTCCAATTGACCTCGAAAGGCATTGTAGTCTGAAGTCGGTTTGAGCCAGGCACGATCGCGCATCTCACGCAGCATCAACAAGGCACGAACTTTGCTGATGAGTCCGTAGAGAACACCAATTTCTGATTTTCCTTTTTCGACTCCAGCCCGGATTTCCCAAAGTTCCCGATCCAGGATTCGCATCAGGCGGCCAAGGTCCCGATCACCGAGAGCCTCAGCAAGAGCAAAGGCTTGGGCCTGCTTTTGCTGGGTGGTCATCGTCCGGACGTCCTCGACCGTGATCATTTTCCGGTCGCCTGCGTATAAGATCAATTTTTCAATCTCGTTAATCAGGGAGCGAAGATTTGGCCCAACCCGGGCCACGAATTCGGCCAGAGCATCGTCGCGAATATCCAAATGAGCGGCTTTGACGGCACGAATTACTTCGCTTTCAGCGCGGGAGGCCCAGTCCTTGTCGTCAGCCGACAAAGCAGAATAAATCTCCACCCGTCCGGCACTCTCCAGCCATTTGAAAAAGGCTCGTCGCTTGTCCGGTTTCCCTGCCGATACCAGCAATCGCATGGAATCCCATCGGAAAGACTTCAGTTCTTTCGCCAAGTCCGTCAGGGCAGCGGTTACTGTCGCACTATTGGAGGTCCGGTCCTCACCCAAGAAAGTACAATCCTTAAGCCAGATGACCTTGGACCCGCCAAAAAACGAGCGGGTATTCAGGGCTTCCCGTAGCCGGGCGACAGCCTCGGACGCCTGGGCGGCGTTGGTGCAGGCGCCGTAAATAATTTCATGGTCCATCCCGCCCAATTCGTTCCGCCAGCCATCGTATAACTGGCGGGTGCGCTGCTTGACGGAGAATTCGTCATCACCACAAATCAACGCCACAGGACTGGCGGTGGCTGGTGCTGCGGCTACGGTGGCCATCAAGCCGGTTCGATATCCTCCCCACCCTCTCCACCAATCTGGGAGAGTGCCTCGCTCATGTCCTCGACCTCGTCGAAAAGACGCGTGCGGACGAAAATGGGACGCTTTTGCATGACCGCCAGGGCCAGACAGTCACTTGGGCGGGCATCGATTTCGACAACATTGGCACCCAAATCATTTTGTTGCCGCAGAAACAGCCGGGCAAAATAAGTCTGATTGCGGATTTCCGTTATGACCACCCGGTCGACTTCAATCCCGAAGCCGCTAAAAATCCGACTAATCAACTCGTGGGTTAGTGGCCGCTCGTGATGCACACCTCGGAGAGCTTTGCCAATGATCTCCCCCATGCTTTGCTCGACTTGAATGACGAAGACCTTTTCGTCGTTGCCCACGAAAAGGGCGCAACCGCCCTGTGCTGGCAGGAGCCCTCGAATTTGCACCGCCACGACATCCTTCTTCACCTCTCCAAGATGAAGTCTCAAGAGTTCAAAGGCAAGCGATTGCCGGAATCGACCATGCGGTGCCAAACGGTTCGGCGTGTGCATCCAAGCAAACCCATTTTGAAAACCCACCCTAGAGGCGAAGGAAAATCTTGCGTCGATACAACCACAAAAGCAAAAGCCAGTAGACCGCTAGAATGGTCAATCCATGAACAAACGGTTCGTATGCAGAGCCCCAGAAAGTAAAAAAGCCGGAACCGAGGTGAATCTTGACGTCGCGGGCAATGAAACCCTCGAAGAGATGGGCGATGAGATAGGCCGCAATCGAATTCATGCCCACGACTTTGAGAGGAAAGGCCCAATTCTTTAGGCTGAATGCATCCATCACCGCATAGAAGCTGGCTAAGAATAGAAGACACCAGCCGCCACTGAATAGAACCCAACTCGGTGTCCAAATCCGCTTGACCACCGGGCAAACCCCCGTCGCCCCCAGAAGCCAACCGGTCGCCATCGATAACGCTGCGGCAATTAACATCCATCGGACCTTTTCGATCGGCTTTGACTGAGAGCGGAGAACACCGCCTGCAAGGAGCCCGAGAACCATCGTCCCGAGCGTGGGAATAAAGCTAATGGTGGAATATCCTCCATCATTATCGATAAACGGTTTTACGCGGGGAAACAGGTTCAGGAACCAAGTATCGAATGCCCAGGCGGGATTGCTGTTTTTTTGCCAATGCGCGGCAAAGCCCGACAAGCCATGCTGCTGAAGCCACTGCGCCGACATGTCCACCCGAGAATAATCAAAATCAGGTCCAGGAAGCGGCCAAAGGGCAAAGAGTGCCCAATATCCAACTAAAATCGTCCAAAATGCGATCCACTGGAACCGCCGCGATTGAAATCCGAACCAAAAAAGGAACAAGTATCCCAAGCCAATCTGGGACAAGGTATCTTCAAAGGTCCATCGGGTTTGGGACGAGTGGGTGGACCGAAGCCAGACACCCAATAGCGTAAGCCCAATTGCGCGAAAAAAGGCATGCCCCGCGAGAGCCTCCCATCCTTGACCCCGAGCCCGGCGTGAAGCGACCGAGAACGGGAGAGCAACACCAACTAGAAATGAAAATGACGGCTGAATCAGGTCATGCAGAACACAGCCGGTCCAATCCACGTGGGACTGATGCTGACAAAGAATCGCCCAAAAACCGGGGCTTTCGAGCTTTTCGGCAACGCGACAGAAGTTCAAGACTTCCCCCATCATCAAGAACATCACAAACCCGCGATAGGCATCGATAGAACCCAATCGCACGGATGGAGTTGGAGTCGTGGCTTCGGAGGTTGACGCGTCGGTGCTAATGACTGTGGTTGTGTCCCAGGCTGGAAAAAAGGTCACGAAAAAACCGAACGAACGCGTACGAACGAATAAATTGCTTGCATCCGTTCCTCGCGAAATGAAGCGTGGAGGAGTTGTGTCCAGTCCAGATCAGGCAGGCGATGGGGCTGCCAAGCGCAGTCCAATGTCCCCTGGTAATCCCGAATCCCTATCCAACAATTAGAGTAAGATGCGGCCAGAAAAGCGGTACTATTTGCTGCCCGGGCAGGGAAATGGAGGACGGAAGCGCCGCCGAAAACAGCTCGGGGCAGCCGTTTTGGTCGCCTCCTTTTTTTCGCTGGTCTTGGGTCTATTGCTTTGGTGGTCGAATTCAGCCCATTAACACGTGGCATCTGCGCGGTTAGACCAGCTTTTGTCTCGTTGCGGTTATTGTAGCCGTCGGGAAGTTCGTACTTGGGTCAAGCAAGGGCGGGTCCTTGTACGGGGAGAATCCGCCGAATCGGCGGACCAGCGTGTCATCGCCGAGGAAGTCCATGTAGATGGCAGCCCCCTTGATTCGCCGGACGGTCTCTTGGTCCTTCTCCACAAACCGGCTGGGTGCGTCTGCTCGCATGACGAAGCCGAAGGACAGAACGTGTATGATCTCCTTCCCAAGCGATGGGGGCACCGAAATCCGGCAATTAACACCATCGGTCGACTGGACCGGGACACAACCGGAGTTCTCCTGTTAACGGACTTGGGGCCACTGATACATCGCTGGACATCGCCCCGGCATAAGGTGCCCAAAGTCTATGAAGTCACGACGGACTTGCCGATCGAACCCGCGTTGGTCGCTTTATTTGCAAGTGGAACTCTGATTTTGGAAGGCGAAACAGAGCCATGCCTGCCGGCAAAACTGGAAATTGTCGATGTTCGCCAAGCTCGGTTGGAACTAACGGAAGGACGCTACCACCAAGTGAAGCGGATGTTTGGATCGGCTGGAAAGAAAGTCACCCGATTGCATCGCTCACGATTCGGTGATTATGGAGTGGAAGGTTTGGATGTCGGGTGCTGGCGAATCCTGGAGATTCCCGGTACCTGAGCGTGGCGGCTGCCCGTGACCTTTCCGTGGCCGTGGTAGGGCAACACTCCGAGGGGCCGAGGATGGAATCGGACCGTGATCCGACGGTCACGCCCATCCGCGAACAGGCGGTAGTCGTCGGCGATTGGACACAGGCAGAACGGGTCAAGGCCCACGGCTCGACGGAGTCTCGTCCTACCGATGTTTCTTTGCTTCAATGGGTTACGTTACGTGTAAAAGGTAAGTCTTGGAAGGATAGCTGTTTGTTGGAGGGCTAGGCCGTCTCTGCATCTGGATATATTAGCGGGGGGGATTGGGATAGGAGGGGATTGACGGTAAAATCGCCCGCTTCGATCTTGGCCATCCATTCGCGTATCAACCGCACGGTTTTCTCCGTCTCCAGGCCATGATGGATGACAGGATACCGGGAGATGTTGAATTCCGATAGCCGAAGGAGCGCTACGGCAGGTCGTAAGCGACCCTTCTGTAAATGGACAAAGGCACCGGCCAACTGGATGAGGCCCTTATAGAAGCGGTAATCGGATGAGTCTTTCCCATCCGCAAGCCACAATTGTTCCAACACGTCGTGAGCCTCAAAGAAAAGTTGACGATTGAAACAGACAAAAAAACCCAGATAGTGAGGATCTCGTCCCCCCGAAGGTAGTCCGGCCAAGAGTTCGGCAATGCGAGGTGATTTCTTGCTCAAAGTAAAAGGGTGAAAGTCCAGCTATTGGAGGAAAGCATTTCCCAAGGCCAGTTTTCAAAATGGTTTTGTCTGCACGTGCCAGTCAAACCGGGCTGCGGAGCAACGATGCCCCATCCCGTCTTAACCGGCAAACAAGCAAATGCAGGTTAGAAATCCGTCCTTCAAGTCATCTGGGCATCCTCGCAACGATTCCGGCTTGGCCATCCAGCCATTTCTTGATCAATCTATGCGGATGTCGCTTTCACCCTTTGACCTGACACACTGGTTAACCGCCAAGACAGAACTAGTGGACCGGTCCTTAAATCGATGTCTTCCAAAGGCAACCGCGAAGCCAGCCACGATTCACGAGGCCATGCGGTACTCTATTTTTGCCGGGGGAAAGCGGATGCGTCCGGCACTGGTGCTCGCGGCAGCGGAGGCCTGTGGCGGAACCGATGAACCCGCACTGCCGCTGGCCTGCGCAGTGGAATGCATCCACACCTATTCGTTGATCCATGATGACTTGCCAGCCATGGATGATGATGATTTTCGGCGTGGCAAGCCGACCAACCACAAGGTTTTTGGTGAAGGCATCGCTGTTCTGGCAGGCGACGCCCTGCTCACCCAGGCATTTGAATTGGTCGCTGGAGCGGCAGGCTGGCCGCGATACAGTCATCGGGACCTGGTGCTCGAACTCGCAGTTGCGAGCGGTTCCCGTCAGTTGATTGCCGGCCAGGTGGCTGATCTGGAGGCCGAGGGCAAAGATATTCCCATCACGCAATTGCGCTATATCCATGAGCGAAAGACGAGCGCCTTGCTTTGCGCGTCGGTGCGATTGGGGGGAATGAGTGCCAATTGCACGTCCGAGGAATTGGAGGCCCTTACCAACTTTGGCACCCATGTGGGACTCGCCTTCCAGGTGATCGATGATATTCTCGATGTAACCCAGTCGTCTGAGACGTTGGGAAAGACGGCCGGGAAAGACGTGGAAGCCCAGAAAGCAACCTATCCACGCCTCGTTGGGCTGGAGAAATCAAAGAAAATCGCCGCTGAATTGACCCGCAAGGCCTACGCTTCACTGGAGACCTTCAACGGGCGGGCCGTGGCGATGGAAGCCTTGGCCCGGTATCTCCTCGAGCGGAATCATTAGGACTCTCAGAGAACAGTTTGGGGGGCGTTTTAGCGGGGAAGGCGGTCCGGAAGATCGGCCAATAGATAGGTCATGACCGCCAATGATCCCGCGACTTGTCGCAGGTCAATAGGGTCCACCTTATCGACGGTATCGGCCGCCGTGTGGTGATACCAAAAGTAATGATTCCGACGCAGGCGCAATCCGAAGAGTGGAACGCCTCCTTCCAAGAGCGGTTCGATATCGGTTTCACCCGCACCCAGAGCAAATTCGCCCGCGCCATTCTGGCTGGCCAGGAATTTGAGGATGGAGCGGACCACTTTTCCACCAGCCTCACTCCCGGTAAAACCGAAGCCCGCTGGAGTAAAGACACCGCTATCGGATTCGATGGCCGCCACATGGGAAGCCAACTCGTTGCGGTGAGCATCCCGATACCCACGAGCACCAGCGGTCCCATTTTCCTCATTGGTCCAAAGGACCAGTCTCACAGTCCTCCGCGGTTGAATTCCGAGTTTCTTCAGAGTGCGAAGCACTTCCCAGGCGGCCATGCAATTCCCACCGTCGTCTTGCGCACCTTGTCCGACATCCCACGAGTCGATATGCCCGCCCAGCACGACTATCTCTTCCGGGTGTTCGCGCCCGCGGATTTCGGCGACGACGTTACGTGAAATCGTCGGTTCAGCTTGGCGTTCGATCAACTTGAGGCGCACGACGGGACGCTCTCCGCGTGCCTGCCAGCGGGCCAATCGGGCGGAATCCTCCGGGGACAATGCACCGTGGGGAATGCTGGGGGTATTGGTGTCGTAGCCCATCATACCGGTATGGGGAGACTGCATGGAAAAGGGGGTGACACTCCGGATCAGGCTGGCCACGGCCCCAACCTTTGCTGCTTCGGCAGCTCCCGAATACCGATAACGAACCGTGGTCCCATAATCGGTAAAGGGGGCTTCGAAGACGACGATTCGACCTCGTGCCTCCGAGGCCCGGTCTTGCAGTTCGGTGAAGTTCGTCACGACAAGAATAGGGGCGGTAATCCCTTCCGCCGGGGTGGCGACACTGCCACCCAATCCCAGGACCGATAGTCGCTCAGCCCTCGGTGCCAACATTTCGGCAGATTCCTCGCCTCGAACCCAGTGGGGAACGGTCACCGGTTCTCCGTGCACATTGTCGAAACCATCCGCTTTTAGTTCCTTCAAAATCCAATCGATAGCGGCTTCCAGATTGGTGGAACCCGAAAACCGGGGACCGAATTGATCGCAAAGCAGTGCCAAGTGGTCATAAGCGGTCGGTGAATTCGTTGCCGCTTGAAAGATACGAGTCGCCGTTTCAGCGAGCTCAGACGGGACCGGGGTCAGTTTTTCGGAATCACGCTTTTCAGAAACAGCGGCTGAGGCTGTATCAAGAGTCCGCCAACGGATATTTCGCAATTCAGCAGTGGTGCTCCAGGCCGCGATTCCGAGGGGCTTGCTGAGCTCAATCTCGCCTTGTCGCAAGCTTATTTTGACCCCACGGATATCGGTATCGACGACTGATTCCCCATCGATGGATGCAGCCAGTGTATTCGTGGTGACCGTCAGGTGCAGGCGGTACCAGCGATCGGTTTCAAATCGACGATACTTGGTGGTGGCATTATGCGAGGCGTCCGCCCCGTCGAGACTGGAAATTCCGACCACCGCACCTCCCCAACCACCAACAACCCAGGTCGCAAAGGAGTCACCAACGGGGAAAGTCAGCCCGCAAAAGAAATCGAGCCCCGAAGTCCTTCGAGCTTCCAATTCGATTTCATAATCGGTGTTGGGAAAGGCATTGGTAAAGTTTACTCCGGTCAGGATGCCCTGGTGCAGCACCAAAACACCGTCCCGGACCTCAACCTCCCCAGCCCCACCAAAAGGAGTGGTCTTCCATCCCAGGTTTGATTTTCCGTCAAACAACGGTTGCCAATCAGCACCTCGTGCCAGGAACAACCCGAGCCAAGCCATGCACCAAATTGATCTCATGAGGTGAGGTTGAGCCGGTTTCAGAAATTTGGCGACAGCCTTTCGAGCAGTATTTCCTCGATTGAAGACTCGTGGCATTCTCAACCCCATGTCCCGTATCGCTCGTATCACCATCGAAGACATCCGTTTCCCGACTTCGCGCGAAAAGGATGGCTCGGACGCCATGAATCCAGACCCCGATTACTCCGCCGCCTATGTGGTCCTGCAGACCGACGATGGCCGCGAGGGGCATGGATTAAGCTTTACCATCGGCAGGGGTAACGAAGTCGTGGCGAGCGCGATTCGTGCTCATGAACACCTGGTGATTGGTCGGCGATTGGAAGATTTCGCGGCCAATCCGGGAGCCGAATGGCGTCACTTGACCAATGATTCGCAGTTGCGCTGGATAGGCCCGGACAAGGGCGCAATCCATCTGGCTTTGGGTGCCATTGTCAACGCCTGGTGGGATTTATATGCGAAGTCGGCTGGACTGCCCGTCTGGCGATTACTGGCCAACATGACGCCGGAAGAATTGGTTCGATGTGTCGATTTCCGGTATTTAACGGATGCCATTACTCCAGAGAGTGCCCTCGCCTTGTTGCGTCGTCAGGAACCGGGAAAACGGGAACGCCTGGCCCGGCTGGAAGCAGAAGGGTATCCGGCCTATACCACCAGCGCCGGTTGGTTGGGATATCCCGACGCTAAAATCCGTCGCCTCTGCCAGGAAGCGGTGGCCGAAGGTTGGAACCATATCAAAGTCAAAGTCGGACGCGATCTGGCGGACGATCGGCGTCGCTTGGCCATCATCCGGGAGGAAATCGGGTGGGAACGCAAACTGATGGTGGATGCGAACCAGGTTTGGGAGGTCCCGCAAGCCATCAGCTGGATGCAGGAACTGGCCGAGTTCAAGCCGTGGTGGATAGAGGAACCCACCTCACCTGATGATATCCTGGGGCATTCGGCCATCGCCCGGGCGATGGAGCCGTTGGGCATCGGGGTGGCGACTGGGGAACACGGAATGAATCGGATTTTATTTAAGCAATTACTGGCGGCGCGTGCCATTTCGTTCTGCCAAATCGATTCCTGTCGATTGGGCGGAGTCAATGAGAACCTCGCCGTTCTGCTCTTGGCCGCTCATTATGGAGTACCCGTCTGTCCGCATGCCGGCGGTGTCGGGCTTTGCGAATTCGTTCAACATCTCTCCATGCTTGACTACATTTCGATCAGCGGCAGTTGGGAGGGTCGCGTCTGTGAATTCGTCGACCACTTGCATGAACATTTCGTCGATCCATGCCGAATCGTCCGCGGACGGTACATGCCGCCGACATTACCGGGGTACAGCACGGAAATACATACTGCGAGCCGACGCGACTATGCCTTTCCCGGTGGCTCGATTTGGTACGGTTCGCTCCAGACTTGACGAGTGATACCCGGTTACCTTTCCCTCTGCCGTATCCCTATGAATCGCCGATCGTTTCTCACCGGTGCCGTCGCTCTCCCGTTTTTCGCCACGGCGGCCACCAAGTCCTACCGGTTTGGGCTTATCGCCAAATCCCAAGGGAATGCTGTGTTTCAAGTAGCCCGGGTCGGAGCCGAAGACGCTGCCAAGGAACTCAGTGCCCGTCATGGGTTGGCCATTCAAGTCGATTGGCGGACACCCAATGATGAAGATGCTCAAAAGCAGGCCGAAGCACTCGAACAATTGGTCCTTGCCGGAGCGAACGGCGTTGCCATCAGTTGCAGCGACGCCAATAAGGTGACGGACGCCATCAATCGGGCGGTGGCAAACGGCGTGCCGGTGGCCACGTTTGACAGCGATGCGCCGCAATCGAAGCGTTTTGTCACCTACGGGGTCGATGACGAGGCGTGCGGACGGCAGGTCTTGGAAGAATTGGCCAAAGTGATGTCGGGCAAGGGCGTGATCGCGATTTTGGCCGGCAATCCCAATGCACCCAATTTGCAAAAACGCGTTGCTGGCGTTCGCGCGGCCGCCAAGGACTACAGTGGACTCTTGGTGCGCGATGCCTATTACCATCGTGAAACCCCTCAAGATGCGGCGGCCAAAGTGGAACAGGTGATGCAAGCCAACCCGGATGTCACCGGATGGGCCATGATCGGTGGCTGGCCCCTGTTCACAGAAGGTGCATTGAAATGGCCCGCCGGAACGGTCAAGTGCGTCAGCGTGGACGCCCTACCAGCTCAGTTGAATTACATCCGGTCGGGTCACGTGCAAAAACTGTTGGCTCAACAATGCTATCAATGGGGTTATCGGTCGATTGAGTTGCTCTTGGACAAAGTCCACTTCAAGCGCGACCCCAAGACAGTGAAAGAGGTCAGCCCGCTGGTACCGGTGGATCGGTCCAACGTCGATGAATACGCGAAGAATTGGGAGAAGTGGTTGCCGAAGAAGTAATCGCTTTTTTAAGGACAAATACCCGCTTGGAACTGAAGGTTGGTAACAGTACAGTCCGAATCTCCAATGGAAATGCGGGTCAGATATGACGGTCAAAACGTCAGCGTAAAGAGACCATTTTTACCGTCATAGTGCAAGGTACTCCCAGCCAGCAGGTCGCGCCCGAAAAGGACAGAAAATCCTTGGTGTCTCAATTCGGCAGCGCTCGCAACCCAAATATCTATCAATGGGCCGCCGGTCCCGTGAACAATGGAGATGTGAGGCATTGAAAACGAATGGCTCGGGTGAAATGCTGAATTGTCGGAACAGCCGAAATGCGACGAACAAGAAATGGATTCGTTCCGGCCTTCTCGTAGGCTTTGACGATCGCTTCTTCATTGGTACTAAATACTCCTAGAAGCTGGCGTTCAAAAAAGAATCGACTCAATCAATTGGGTCATCAACTCTGACGGTTTGGGGCTTTTTCGCACAACCACCGACAGGGTTCTTGAAAATGTCGGTTTCATCTGAACTCGCTGGACCTTCCGGCGACCGCCATACAATGCCAGCACACGATTGGGGACCAGGCTGGATCCAAGTCCCAAGGAGACCAGGTTGAATATCACGTCGAAGCTGTCCAGTTCCATGGATGGTCGAATCGTTAACCCCTGCCCTCCCATCCAACGGCGCAATTCCTTACCCGTAACGTCTTCACTGCTTAACATCAGCCATCCTTGCTTCCAGGTTTGCTCATATAAGGGGACCAGATCTGATGAGTTTGCGTCGACTGTTAACTGAGCCTCGGGTGGAGCAATGAAGGCAAAGGGGTCGTCAAAGGAATGTTGATTCATGAGATGGGCGGGGAGTCGGGATGGAGTTGCGACGAGACCGATTTCCAATCGGCGTTCTTCAAGTGCTTCGTAGATTTCGCCTTCGGTACCTTGCGATATGTGCAAGGCAACATCCGGATGGGCCTTCCGAAAGGGGAAGAAGAATCCTGGGAAATAGGCCAATCCGATACTTCGAGCAATTCCCACACGAAGCCGCTGGGGACCCAATTCAAATCCTGACTTCAAATCCTCAAGGGCGGCTTCCGCTGAGGCGAGAATTCGACCGGATTTCTCCCAAAGAAAGACCCCTGCCGGGGTCAGGGCAACATGCCGGGTGGTCCGTTCAAACAACGGAGTCCCAAGGCGTTCCTCCATCCTGAGGATTTGCCGAGTGATGGCACTTTGGGTCAGACCAGCCTTTTTGCCAGCACGGGTGAAATTCAATTCTTCCGCCACCAGGCGGAAAAGCGTCAGTGTGTATAGGTCGAACGGTGATTCCGAAACCAGCGTATTCATTCAAGGAGAGAATTAAACCCATGAGATCAATGAATTTCACCCATTAAAATGAGGTGTCATTCTTTCTTCGTTGACCAAAGAACACTCGGTCAAAAAAAGCCTTGAAAGCCTATGATGCCTATTGAAGAACGACTTGCTCAAAACGTCGCTGGAGAATTCTATGTCACCTCGGCCTGCATTGATTGCGACCAATGTCGCGAAATCGCTCCGAATGTCTTTCGACGTGAAGAGGATATTTCGCTGAGCGTGGTCTATGCGCAGCCGACGACACCCGCTGACAGATCGGCTGCCGAAGAGGCTCGGGTCAGTTGTCCGACGGATGCTATTCAGCGAAGCTGATGTCAGCCCATTTTCGCGGAGTTAAGGGTAAATCTGCTGGAAGGTTGATCACCAATTACATTGAATTTTAGCGGGAGCGACGGGCACTTGGTAATGCTCCCTGTTTCAGGGGCAGGCCCGACGGTGAAAGAAAGATATGACCAATCGTAAGAATAGGATGCTTGATCGTGTCTTCTTCCTTTTCCTCATCGGCTGTGCATGCCTCCTTTGCATGCACGGAATTTTTTTTGGTCTGGATATCTCGCCCAAGACGGTCCTGTGGATTGGCCTTTTTATTGCCGGTGCGATTTTTGGCATTTGCCGCCGTAGTATCGGGCATTGAACGCCTACGGATTCCTCGATCGAGAGCCGTGGGAAAACGGTCGTACTCTTGCAAAGGACAAGCTTGCATTGTCAACGCTGTGCCCTTGACCCTATTTTGCAGCCATGTTCGTGAAGGGACAGAAAGTAGTTTGCATCAATGACGGGTTTCCGGCCGCCGCCAAGAAACTGTACTCCCAACTGCCCAAAAAGGACTCCGTGTACACGGTCCGCTCCGTCTACATCGGGCGCGGCAACTATACCCGGGCGGAAAGCGGGCAAAAAGACGGGGAAATCGGGCTGCTTCTGGAGGAATTGGTGAATCCACGTGACCCTTCGCTCAAGTCAAACCTGCAAGGGGAGTTGGGTTTCAACTCGGAACGCTTCGCCCCGCTGGTCCATGAAGACGATGAAATGGCGTGGACCGAAAAAGAAGAGGATGAAGTGCTCTTGCCGGCTTAACCCGTTTCTCGCAACTGGAGAGGATTTTCCTTTAAGCAGTTGAAAATCAGGGTGGCTTGTCAAAAGGTCTGCACCATGGCCTTGATACAGCGAGGCTTTGGTTGGACCACGCGAAGGCGCAAAGACGCCAAGAAGAATTAGATGAAACGAGTTTCGCCTCTTTTTCTTTTGCGTCTTTGCGCCTTTGCGTGCCCAAATTGCGAAAGACGGGTAAAGGCAGCGTTGGTTCTCCAACCCGTCTCTCCAGGAATTCCAGCCGTTGAAGGCTCGTTTAAACTGAAGGTCAATCAGCCCACGTGGCTCAAATTGCCCGAGCCATTGACCGCCGAATTGACCCGCAAGCGCAGTCCGTTCAATCGAATGAAGCCGGTGGCGTCGTCCTGATTATAGGCCTTGGTCGGATCCGCTTCCATGGTGGCGATGTGGGGGTTGTACAGGCTCTGGGGTGATTTGCGGCCAGCGGTGTAGATGCCGCCCTTATAGAGCTTGACCCGCACGGTGCCCGAAACGTTCTTTTGGGTCTCCGTAACCAAGGCTTGAAGCGCCAGGCGTTCGGGAGCGAACCAAAAACCGTAGTACACCAACTCCGCATACTTGGGAATCAAGGAGTCGCGGAGATGCATGACCTCGCGGTCCATGGTGAGTGACTCCATCTGGCGGTGGGCGAAATGGAGGATGGAACCACCCGGAGTTTCATAGACGCCCCTGCTTTTCATCCCGACGAATCGGTTTTCCACCAAATCGACTCGCCCGACGCCATGTTTTCCGCCCAATTGGTTCAAGCGACGAAGGACCTCCAGCGGCGACAACCTCTCGCCATTGACGGCCACACAATTTCCCTTGTCGAAATCGAGGGTGACGTATTCGGCTTGGTCCGGAGCTTCTTCCGGGGAAACGGATAGAATAAACATGTCGCGGTTTTCCGGGGCAAAAGCGTCCAACCACGGGTCTTCCAGCACGCCTGCCTCAAACGAAATGTGGAGAAGATTCCGGTCCATGGAATACGGCTTCTTGGCGGTTGCCTGGACGGGGATGGACCGTTCCTCGCAATACCGAATCATCTCCGCGCGACCGGGAAATTGTTTGCGAAAGCGCTCATCGCGCCAGGGAGCGATGATATTGAGTTCCGGTGCGAGGGCGGCGGCAGTCAATTCGAAACGCACCTGATCGTTGCCCTTGCCCGTTGCTCCGTGAGCAATCGCATCAGCCCCTTGGGCGCGAGCGATCTCAATCATTTTCTTGGCGATGAGCGGTCGAGCGATACTGGTACCGAGGTAGTACTGCCCCTCGTAGACAGCGCCAGCCTGAATCATCGGGAAGATGAAGTCGCTGGCGAACTCGGCTTGCAGGTCTTCGATAAAGATGGCCGAGGCACCGGTCTTGGTCGCCTTGGCTTCGAGGCCATCCAATTCTTCCTGTTGGCCTATATTGGCGCAAAACGCGACCATTTCGGCTTGGTAGGTTTCCTTGATCCAGGCCAGGAGTACCGACGTATCCAGACCACCGGAGTAAGCGAGAACGATCTTCATAACAGGAGGGCGATGATGGGGAAGTTGAGGCAACGGGGAAGGCGAAAATCGGATTTTGCCGTTTGGGTTTCTGGCGGCACGTCCTGGGACTAAGGGTCAAGGATGCCCGGGGGCGATACAGTTGACTCGGATCGGTCGGGGGCTGGCTCCAAATGAACGAGGACTCCGGAGATTTCTGGCCTCTGCTCCCGGAGATAGTCCTCAACGGCGTGGGCAATATTGTGGGCATCGCGAACACACATGTCCGGGTCCACACTGACGTGCATATCGACGGTGAGATTCCATCCCATCCGGCGAGCCTGACATTTTCCGACGGCTTCAACGCCCCGAACTTTTTCGGCCAGGCGTTGTATTTCGAGGAGGAGGAGTGGGTCGGGAGTGGTATCCATTAATTCGTGGAGGGCCGGACGCAAAGCGAGCCACCCATTCCAAGCGATGATGGCCGCGGCTATGAGCGCGGCGATTTCATCGGCGATGGCGTACGGCTCACCGCCAACGATGGAAACCCCAATGCCAGTTGCCGCCGCCAGTGATGTGATTGCGTCACTTCGATGGTGCCAGGCATCGGTTCGAACCAGCAGGCTGCCGGTCTTGAGCGCCTCCCGACGCACGTAACGAAACAGGCCTTCTTTGATGACGATGACGACAAGAAGAATCAGAAGCGTCCAACGGGCGGGCAAATCGTGGCGAGTGAAGATGCCTTGTACGGAATGGATCGCTATGCCGCCCGACGCGGCGAGAAGCATGGCGGCGATTAAGGCCGAGGTAATCGGTTCCGCCTTTCCATGCCCGTAAGGATGGTCAGCGTCGGGGGGCTTGGAGGCAACCAACACACCCCGCCAGACGATCAGCGAAGAGAAAAGGTCGGCAAAAGACTCAACGGCATCGGCCACCAAGGCATGGGAATGACCCAGCAATCCGGCGATCAGCTTGCCGATCGCGAGCGCACCATTGATCCACAGCCCGGTCAGGGTGACCTGTATCTGGCGTTGTATCCGGATGTCCGGCATGCGGCGGATGGTGGAGGCTGTTCTCTGTCGAAATGCTGCAGGTCGGTTAATTGGACGACGAGCCCGCGCCGGTTAACCGATTGAGTGCTTCCTGGTAGCGGTTAGCGGTTTGGCCAATGACTTCCAGTGGCAATTGTGGTGCTGGAGGTAGCTTGTCCCATCCGCAATGTTCGAGATAGTCGCGCAAGTACTGTTTGTCGAAGCTAGGGGTGGGCCTTCCCGGTTCCCATTGGTCCGCAGGCCAAAAACGGGATGAATCTGGAGTCAGGGCTTCGTCAATCAGAGTTAGTTTCCCTTCTACCAGCCCAAACTCGAACTTCGTATCGGCAATGATCAAGCCACGGGTTCGCGCGTAGGCTCGCGCAGTGCCGTACAACCGGAGACTCAGATCACGAGCGGAGTCTGCGATCACCGGGTCAACCAAAGATTGCGCCGCTTCGAAGGAGATATTTTCATCATGCCCCGTGGTGGCCTTGGTCGCGGGGGTAAAGATAGGAGTTTCAAGTTCCTCGCCTTCCCGAAGGCCTTTTGGAAGGCGAATCCCGCAGATCATCCCGGTCTGCACATACTCCTTCCATCCCGAGCCCGCCAGGTATCCGCGAATGACACACTCAATCGGTAGCGGCTCAGCCTTTTGCACAATCATGGAACGGCCTTCCAACAGGTGGGCGAAGGGCCTCAAGTTGGCTGGTAATGGGTCTCCCGCGCGGGCCAGCCGATGGTTCGGGAGCCAACTGGCGGTGTGGTCGAACCAAAAATGGGATAGTGCGGTGAGAATCCGACCCTTGCCCGGAATCCCGTTGGGCATGACGCAATCAAAAGCGGAAATGCGATCTGTAGCGACCAGGAGCAGGGCCGATCCCAAATCAAACAGTTCGCGCACCTTACCCGATCGAAGGTGGGGTATTCCCGGCAATTCCAAGTTTAGCAGCGGCGCATCCATGGGAGGGAGACGCTAGTCAAAAACAACGCCTTCTCCAATCGTGAATCTGGCAGCCGTTTCAGTTAACGCGTCGCCGTGACCAGCAGGGTCTCAAAATGCGGGGGCTGTTCCTCCTTCGCTACTTGCGAAATGTCAATGTCCGAGAAACCGCTCTGTTCCAACCATTTATGGAGGTCGGCCTCGGAGAACCCCAGCCAGAGATCTCCGTAAAGTTGGCGGGCTTGTTCAAAACCATGGCGAGCCAGGTCCAAGATGGCAATCATCCCGCCTGGCTTGAGAATCCGGGCGGCAGCGAGGATAGCCTCATTGGGTTTTTCCGCGTGATGAAGTGCCTGGCTTAGGATGACGATGTCAACGCTTCCGGCCTCAATGGGCGGCGATTGCAGGTCTCCGAGGCGGAATTCGAGGTTTTGGATTCCGTTCTCCAACGCCCGACGTGATCCGTAGGCGACCATTTTCTCGGAATTGTCCACGGCAATGACCTTCTCGCTTCGACGGGCTAATAGTTCCGCAAGCAGGCCTTCTCCCGAGCCTAGGTCAGCCACAACCAACGGCGGCAGAATCCGGAGCAGGAGGTGACCAAACGCCTGCCAGGAACGTCCAGGCCCGTAGGTCCGATCAAAGCGTCCGGCAATGCGGTTGAAATACGCGGTCGCTTGGTCCGATCGAAGGGTGACAACCCGCTTGAGATTGAGTTGGTCTTCATCGAATTCCGGCAACTCGCGGGCACCCCGGATGGCCAGATGAATGATATCCCCAGCAACAAGCGTGGCATCCGGATTCAACCGGTAAAAGGAGCGCTTGCCGTCCCGCCGAACAATCACCAATGCGCTTTCGCTCAAGAGCCCCAAATGGGTGGAAATTCTCGATTGCGCCAGCTTGGTCACCTCTTGGAGTTCGGCCACCGATAGCTCTTCCCGCTCCAAGAGCGAGACGATTCGGAGACGGGTCGGGTCAGCAAGAGCCCGGAGTGACCGAAGGGTATTGCTCATAAAACACGAAAACCAGATTGACGACGCACGCATTTCTTCATATCAACGCATCGCGATACGTCAATACGTTGTTGTGATTGCGGTCGTATTTACCAACTCGATTCATGAGCAAGCGCTTCATTTTTTCGTCGGAGTCCGTGGGCGAAGGCCATCCGGACAAGGTGTGTGACACCATTTCGGATGCCGTGCTGGATGCCTGCCTGGCACAGGACAAGTACAGCCGAGTAGCCTGCGAAACCTACGCCAAGAGCAATGTCGTCATCGTGGGCGGAGAAATCACCACTCAGGCGAAACTCGATTTTGTCACTCTGGCTCGCGAAGCAATTCGGGAAATTGGCTATGTGAATGACGACGACGTTTTTCACGCCGACAAGGTGTTCGTGAATCTGCTGGTCACTCAACAGTCACCGGACATTGCCCAAGGGGTGGACGCAGCCTTGGCCGAGGGAAAGAAAAAAGCTGAGCAAGGGGCCGGTGATCAAGGTTTGATGTTTGGTTACGCCTGTGACGAGACCCCGGAACTCATGCCGTCCCCGATCATGTTTGCCCACCGGTTGGGTCGGGAGCTGACTCGGGTGCGTAAGTCGGGCCAAGTTGCCTGGCTCCGTCCGGACGCGAAGTCCCAGGTATCTGTCGAGTATATTGATGATCGACCGGTTCGCATCACCAATGCGGTGATTTCAACCCAGCATGCCGAGTCGGCGACTCACAAAGAGATCGAAGAATTTTGCATCGAAGAAATCATCAAGAAGGTGCTTCCCCGGGAACTGCTGACTCCGGAAACGGTTTATTTGATTAATCCGACCGGACGATTTGTGGTCGGCGGTCCTCAAGGCGACACGGGTTTGACCGGACGCAAAATTATTGTGGATAGCTACGGCGGCTGGGGTCGTCATGGTGGCGGGGCATTTTCCGGCAAGGACCCATCCAAGGTTGATCGCAGCGCAGCGTACATGGGTCGGTACGTGGCCAAGAATATCGTGGCGGCTGGATTGGCTAAACGGGCGGAAATCCAATTCGCTTACGCGATTGGTTATCCCGACCCCGTTAGCGTGTTCGTGAACACGTTCGGAACCGGAACCGTATCCGATGAAGCGATTACCCAGGCGGTCGAAGCGGTCTTCAGTTTCAAACCCGCCGACATCGTGACTCAGCTCAACCTCCTGCGCCCGATTTATGGCCAGACAACCAATTACGGCCACTTCGGAAAGAGCAATCCGGATTTAACTTGGGAACACACGGACAAGGTTGAGGCGTTGAAGAACGCGATCAAGTAAGCGCGTGTTCAATTTGACTATTTAGAAACTATGGCAACAAGCACATCTAAGAAAATATCCGCTGCGGCGGCCATCGCGACGACGGTCGCTTCCGACTATCTCGTGAAGGACATCTCTCTTGCCGACTGGGGACGCAAGGAGATCGAGGTAGCCGAGCACGAAATGCCAGGATTGATGTCGGTTCGCGGAAAATACTCGCGCCAGAAGCCGCTCAAAGGGGTTCGCATCACTGGCTCGTTGCACATGACGATTCAGACGGCTGTCCTTATTGAGACGTTGGTAGAACTTGGAGCGACGGTACGATGGGCAAGCTGCAACATCTTTTCCACCCAGGACCATGCCGCAGCAGCCATCGCGGCGGCTGGAGTGCCCGTCTTTGCCTGGAAAGGGGAGAATCTGGAAGAGTATTGGGATTGCACCCTTAAAGCGGTAACCTTTGAAGGCGACCATGGCCCCGAGCTGGTTGTTGATGATGGTGGCGATGTCACCCTACTGATTCACAAGGGTTATCAACTTGAGTTGGGCGACAAGTGGGTCGATACCGCATCCGGGTCCGAAGAGGAAGCGGTCATCAAGCGGTTGTTGAAACGGGTCGCCAAAGAGCGCCCTGGCTTCTGGCACAAGGTTGTCAAAGATTGGAAGGGCGTCTCCGAAGAGACGACCACCGGTGTTCACCGCCTTTATCAAATGAAGGAAGCGGGAAAACTGTTGGTGCCTGCCATCAACGTGAACGATTCTGTGACCAAATCCAAATTCGACAACCTATATGGTTGTCGTGAATCGCTGTCGGATGGATTGAAGCGGGCGACTGACGTCATGATCGCGGGAAAGGTCGCGGTGATTTGCGGTTATGGCGATGTTGGCAAAGGCAGTGCTCATTCGCTTCGAGGCTTTGGAGCCCGGGTTATTGTTACCGAAATTGATCCCATCAATGCCTTGCAGGCAGCGATGGAGGGGTTTGAAGTGACCACCGTCGAAGATACGCTTGGAGTTGGCGATATCTACGTCACGGCCACCGGCAACTGCGACATCATCACCTTGGAGCACATGCTCAAGATGAAGGACCAAGCGATTGTCTGTAACATCGGACATTTCGATAACGAAATTCAGGTGACACAACTGGAATCATACCCGGGCATTAAGCGGGTGAACATCAAGCCGCAGTACGACAAATACACCTTTCCCGACGGGAAGAGCATTTACATGCTTGCTGAAGGCCGACTGGTGAATTTGGGTTGCGCGACTGGGCATCCGAGTTTCGTAATGTCCAACTCCTTCACCAACCAGACGCTGGCTCAAATCGACCTTTGGACAAATCGAGACCAGTACAAGCCGGAAGTTTATCGTCTACCGAAACGTCTGGACGAAGAAGTTGCGCGCCTCCACTTGGAAAAAATTGGCGTCAAGTTGACCCCGTTGAGCAAGGCTCAGGCCGACTATTTGGGAGTTTCTCCAGATGGGCCTTATAAGCCGGAGCACTATCGCTATTGATGGACGCCCCGTGATTGCTGGTGGTAATGCCGGTTTTGGCTAGCCAAGACCGGCTTTTTGTTTAAAGTAATTATTCGATCTAGGGTCATGAAAATCTTGGTAGCCGAAGACAACCCGGTCAATCGCGAGTTACTTCAACATGTATTGGTCCAATTAGGGCACACCGTGATTCTGGCGGAAGACGGTCATTCGGCCGTTCGGACCCATCAGGAGACGGGCATCGACCTGATCTTGATGGATTTATGGATGCCCGGACTCGACGGCTTGGCAGCGACCCGGGAAATACGAAAAAAGGAAACGGGCACTGGACGCCGGGTACCGATTGTAGCCGTCACCGCTCATGCGATTAAGGGTGACAAGGAAGCGTGCCTGGAGGCTGGAATGGATTTCTATCTGACAAAGCCGCTCCGGCGTGAATATTTGGTGGATACCATTGCCCATTTGGCAAGTGGAAACGGTCCTAGCAATCAATCTGATTCGGAGCCTGCTCTTACTCCTTGGGTTGGGGTGGATGCGGAAATATTGCCAAGGCTTGGAAAGATGATGATCGAATCAACTCAAGATTCGTTGGTTTCTCTACAAGATTGCATTCAAAAGCAGGATTGGAAACGGATGTCACGGGCGGCACATACCCTTCGGGGAAGCCTGGGACTTTTTGGCGCACAAAAATCCGCTGCAACGGTTGTCCGAATCGAGCGAGCGTTAACGGGGTGTCAGTTTGACGGTATCCCCGGACTGATGAGTCAACTGCGGCAGGATATAGAAGCGGTTCTTAGAGAGGTTTCCAAGCGATCCGCTGGACAACCGGAAATAAAATCGGAACCGCTCAAGGCGGAGCCATCTTGAGTTCAGTCTCTTTCTGAAAACAGACTTTATCGGGTTGCGGGGGTGCTATTGGCTGCCACCGCCACGGGTTTTCTGGTATAGGGTGAGTGAAGGTTAAAGTAGATTCCACACAGGGGTCGGTCCGTATCGGATTGACTGAGTATAACCGTCACCTGGCGGTCCAAGGCGATGCCGTGGCGCATTTCAGGGCCCCGATGACAATAGGCATGAATCGCTTTTTGCAGCAGGGACCTCAAAACCCGGTCGCATTCTTCGGTCGTCTTTTCCAAGCAAACCACATGGCGTTCATAACCTCGTAGGGCCACATGGAGCTCTGTTTCAAAGGTTTCAACAGTGAGGTCCATTCTCTAAAAGCTAAATCGATGAAAGCCTGTGTAAAGTCTGGGTTCCCGCTCTTTGGCAGAAATTGATTGGTTTCGTGCCCGGACGCGAAACCTATTTGTGAGAGGACGGATTCCGCCATTCCCTACCGTCAAGAGTCAAGAGATCATCCGCCGCAGTGGGGCCCCATGTTCCCGCAAGGTAAAATTCCCGATTGGTTAGGGGGCGGTCTGTCCAATAGGACCGAATGGAATCCACGATTCCCCAGGCTGTTTCGACCTCATCACGTCGAATAAACAGAGTGGCGTCGCCGGCAATCGCTTCCAGAAGCAATCTCTCATAAGCTTCGGGAGTATAGGCTCCAAACTCGTTGTCGTAGCTAAAGTGCATACGAACCGGCCTTAATTGGATCGCCGCTCCCGGTACCTTCCCGTTGAATCGCAGGGTGATACCCTCATTAGGCTGCAGTCGGAGGGTGATTGAATTCTGGTCAAGGTGGATGGCTGATTGGGCCGCAAATAGAATATTTGGAGCCGGTTTGAATTGAATTCGAACTTCACTCGCGCTCACGGGAAGGTTCTTTCCAGTTCGAATATAAAATGGCACTCCACTCCATCGCCAATTATCGACAAAAAGCTTCATCGCCACAAAGGTTTCGACATTGGACTTCGGACTAACCTTGGGTTCACTTCGGTAAGCCGGGCGTGCCTCTCCATCGATTTCCCCAGCAAAGTATTGGCCACGGACAACGTTCTTTGACAGGTCCGACGGTGTGAGTGGCCGGATCGACTTGAGCAGTTTGACCTTCTCATCTCGCACCGCCTCCGCCTCCAAAGAAACCGGTGGCTCCATGGCGACGAGAGATAGAACCTGGAGCACATGGTTTTGGACCATATCGCGCATGGCCCCGGATTCCTCGTAATAACCGCCGCGAGAACCCACACCAATTTTCTCGGCTACGGTGATTTGAACGTGGTCGATGGTTTCGCGGTTCCAAAGGCGCTCGAAAATTCCGTTGCTGAAGCGAAAAGTAAGAATATTCTGGACTGTTTCCTTCCCAAGGTAGTGGTCGATCCGGAAAACCTGTCGTTCATGGGCATATCGAACCAATTCGGCATTTAGTGCACGCGCAGACTCCAAATCGTGCCCGAATGGCTTTTCCACCACCAAACGCTCGGGAATCCGTCCCCCATCCTCCTTGTGAAGCAAGTCGGCAGCGCTCAAGTGGGTTGCTATCTCTCCAAACTGGCTGGGATTTGTAGCGAGGTAAAAAAGAAGGTTTTGCCGGAGTTTTTCATGTTCGCTTGAGCGAATGATAGCGGCCAGTTTCTCGTACCCTGCCGGGTCAGAGATATCGGCCTGACAATAAAACAGATTGGCAGCGAAATGATCCCAGACCTCGGGATTGACCGGTTTGGTTCGGGAAAACTGGTCCAGAGCACTCCGCAACTCCGCCCGGAAAACCTCATCGGTTTTTTCGCGCCGAGCAAATCCAATGATTCGATACGGAGTTGGAAGCGCTCCCTCCAAGGCCAAATGGTAAAGGGCGGGAATAAGCTTTCGGGCAGTCAAGTCCCCTGAAGCGCCAAAAATGACGACCGTACACGGCTCTATAAGTCGCCGGGCATCATTGGCCCTAGAGGCCAATAGTTCGTCCAATTGAGAAGAGTCATTCATAAGGCGTAATTAACGTGACAGAATTAGAGGATTGACTGGACAAGCCAACGAAAATGCGTTGCAGGATTCGGAGTTTTGCTAACCGTCGAGTCTCACGGTAGCTGATGCACCATGGGCGTCCAAGCCTTCAAGGGCGGCA
>CAILNN010000176.1 GCA_903835555.1 uncultured Verrucomicrobiota bacterium | reverse complement strand
GAAATTCCCGGTCAACCCTCTCCCAAACAGGGCACCGAGGATGGTACAGCAGGAAACCACCAGAACCACATTTCCCCAAGGAGAGGAGGTGGAGGCAAAGAAGACAAAGAACGAAGATTGAACTCCCCACAATCCTGAGGCAATGAAGGAAGAAACAGGCCGGAGCTTGGCTGCTTCAGCATCTGAGGGGAGAAGGCACAGGCAACACCAACCCAAGGCCAGGGAACCCCATTGGCCGATGAACCAGACAAGGACGGTCTCAACCGGAACGGCCAATTGGTCCGTCAGCAAAGCCCACGCAAGGGCCAGGAGGCTGATGGCGGTGGAGGCGATGGCCGGGAAACCAAAGGTCAGCCACCAGAATCCGGTCCAGACCGAATCGGCGGTCAATGGTAAGGAGAGAAGCGTCCGCATCGGCTTGCGCATGACGTCCAACATGATCGGCCAGATACTGACACTCATGATAAAGAAGAATCGCGTATGCCCCATTTGCGACAGAGAATCCGTGCCCATTGCTTGCAGGAAGAAGATGGACGCCAACAAATGAAGGCCGGCGCACGCCGCCAGCCATGGCCAACGACGCGAAAGGAAGTTGAGCAGAAAAAGGCGGAGCTCTGGGGCGAAATATGATTTCATAGGTTGTGATTCCCGAATCCATTTAATCAGACGAGCTGGGCGATCCCTTTAATGGGATTGGTGTCGAAGTCGGTTGAACTAAATCGACAAACAGTTGTTCCAGGGTCACCGGGCTTTGTCCGATGACGTGGGTTCCGGTTGGAATGGTCAACGAGCCGTACGAATTGCTTTGCTCCACCAATAGTCGGGCGCGACTGTCATCGCGTGAGAGCACTTTGGCTCCCGGAACTGGGCATGGGCCATTGCCGGACCATTCGATGTCGACTTCTTGATATCGTTGGACCACCTCGTCCATCCGTCCGGAAAGGAGCAGTTTCCCTTCATTCAAGATGCCGATGTGATCGGCGAATCGTTCGAGGTCGGTGAGATTGTGGGAAGAGATGACCACCGTCTTTTGTTCGGATTCCATGACGGACAGCAACTCGGTGAAAAGGGTGTTCTTACCGAGCACGTCAAGACCGGTAGTCGGTTCGTCGAGGAGATAAAGGTCGGCATCCCGGGAAAGAGCGATCACGAGGGACAGTTTGGTCCGCGCACCGAAGGAGAGGCTGCTGATCTTATCATCGCGCTCCAATTGAAACGCCTCTTCCAATCGCTGGCATTTGGCCATGTCCCAGTCGGGGTAGAAACCGGCGACGAAATCGATGGCGCGACCGACGCGGGACCAGAGGTTGTAGTTGAGCTCGGGGCTGACATAGGCGACGCGGCGTTTGATGGCGACTTCATCGCGCTCGAGATCGAGTCCCAACAATTTGGCGGTACCGCCATGGGCTCGTCCCATCCCCATGAGCAGGTCAAGTAATGTACTCTTACCGGCACCGTTCGGGCCGACCAGAGCGTAGATGGAGCCGGTGGGAACGCTCCAATCCAGTGGACCGAGCTGAAAGCGCCCCTGTCGGCGGAGGAATTGATGGGTTTCGATGGCGGTGGGATTCATAAGAGCCTTACTGGGTGGTACGATCGAGTTCCTGCTGGAGAGCTATCAAAAGTTCGGAGTCGGACATCCGGGCCTGGCGTCCGGTGGTCGCGGCCACGCGGAGCGCTTCCAGGGCAGCCTGGCGTTGGGCGACGCGGACACCCAAAATCGCCTGTTCAGCGACAAAGGTGCCCAAACCTTGATGACGGCGGATGATGCCTTCCCGCTCCAGCTCATCGTAGGCGCGTTTGACGGTGATGAGGCTGACGAGGAGTTGTTCGGCCAAGGCGCGAAACGATGGGAGGGGGGTGCCGGGCTGAAGACGACCTTCGGCAACTTCGCGTTTCAGGGCATCAACGATCTGCTGATAGAGCGGTCCCCCGGCGGCTGGGGAGATTGGCCCCAGTCGGAGAATGGTGGAGGATTCATCGAGCACGCTTACTGTATATACTCTGCATGCACAGTAGTCAAGAGATTAATTTTAGTCTCGCACCGAAGGCGCGAAAGCACGAAGAAGAGGCATTGGGGGCCGAAGCTCGATTGTTACGCCATCCAACCCCGTTGGATTTTGGTTTCACACAATGAAACTACGATTTGGGATTCGTTGCCGATTCGCCGACAATCGTCTCGATTTTCTTCGTGACTTCGTGCCTTCGTGTGAGTCTTTCACAGAGACGCCTGCGGTCCTGCCTCAAGCGAAATTCGTTCTTACAAAGGCACAAAGAAGAAGCATTGGTGCTATCGCAGGATATGCGCCCATTGAAGCAACCGAAATCCTCCCCACAACACGGCTGGCAGGCTGATGACGAAAAATGAGAAGCCAATGCCCATTCTCATCAAGAATGGGCCGAAACGAGGGGATAATGAGGGGAAGAGTTTTCGCGCAGGAATTTCTACCAACCAACCGAGGGTGTAGCAGACGTTAACGCCAAAGGGAGCGAGAAACAAGGCTATCGGCTCAACGGCGTCCTCACCGTCTTCAAGACGACCGCTCGTTGTGATTCCCCAGAAAAAAACTGCCAGGCAGCAAATCCCGTAAAACCCGATGAAGAGGTTGTAGGGAATACGGCGCCGTTCCCACCAGAGGATGATCTGCCACCGCGAGCGGGGTGCCGATTGGGGAGCAAACATCCATGCGATGGTCTTGTGGATCTTCGTCCTCACACCGGCAACTGTCGTTCCCGTCCGGCGGGTGTCAAAGCGCCAGGGGACTGGCGCACTCCACAACCTGGCGGACCTCCTAGATTGCCCTTGCGTCGGGTAGTTTGAGACGATGTTATCGACCTGCATCATGCAATTCCGATCGACAACAACCAGGTATCCGGTTTGGGGAATGCCGCATGGCCGCCCATTTCTGACCATCGCCTTACTTTCCGCCCTCCGGATTTGCGGTTTCGGCTCTCCGGTGACATTTAACGCGCAGATCGCACCGATTATCTACGCGAACTGCTCTTCCTGTCATCGACCGGGTGAAGCGGCCCCCTTTTTCCTGATGTCCTATGAGGATGTGGTCCGCAAAGCCAAGACCATCGCCAAGGTCACTTCTACCCGCTCGATGCCACCTTGGAAGGCCGAACCGGCTTCCTATGCTTATCGGGATGAACGTCGACTCAGCGACCAGCAGATTGCCTTGATTCAAAGCTGGGTAGAACAAGGGATGCTGGAGGGCAAGGAAGTGGAGGCTCCCAAGCCTCCGGCGTTCAACTCGGGCTGGATGTTGGGCGAACCCGACCTGGTGGTGGAGATGCCCCAAGGCTTTCACGTTCCCGCAGATGGCCCGGATATTTACCGGAACATCCCGATTCAATTGGGCCAAGACGCTGAACGCTGGATAACGGCGATCGATATGAAACCGTCATCGCGCGGGGTGGTTCACCACGTTCTCTATTTTGCCGACGGCACGGGGAAAATCCATGAGCGTCCGCAGCAGGGCGACGAGCCGGGATTCAGCGGTATGCGGCTCGGGCGCAAGACGACACCGCTGGGTGGGTGGGCGGTGGGGGCGCAGCCGCACTTCTTTCCCGAAGGCTTGGCGATGAATCTGCCCAAAGGAGCAGACTTGGTGGTGCAATACCACTTTCATCCGACGGGCAAGGCCGAGGTGGAAAAATCGCGGATTGGATTGTATTTCGCCAAGTCAGCACCGGAACGAATGCTGGCTCGTATACAAATACCGCCTCATTACTCCCTCTTCTCCGATCTGAAAATTCCGGCGGGTGACAAGGATTTCGTGATCCGCGATTCCTATGTCCTCCCGACCGATGTCGACGGGGTAGGCGTCGGGGCGCATGCCCATTACTTGGCGACGAAGTTCAAGCTGACGGCGACCCTTCCCGATGGAACGATTAAAACGTTGCTGCTGATCAGGGATTGGGATTTCGCCTGGCAGGACCGCTATTTCTTCAAGGACTTAGTGCCATTACCGAAAGGCACCCAGCTGGAGGCCGAAATCCATTGGAACAATTCGTCGGAAAACCCGCATAACCCGTCGAATCCGCCGATTGCTGTTAATTGGGGGGAAGAGTCCAAGGACGAGATGGGCAGTATCAGCTTGATCGCGGTACCGCATGTCCAGTCCGATTACCCCACGCTCCGGGATAACCTCGCTCAACGAGATCGACGGGTGGCGATGGAGAAAATGAAAAATGATCCGGCGATAGCGATGAAGGTGGCGCGGTTATTGGGGGATTAGGTGGAACGATTCAGGGCGCTGATGACGGCGAGAATGGAGGCCCATTCGATATTGGTATCGACGCCGGCACCCCAACGGGTGCGACCATCGGCCAATCGAATTTGGATGTAAGCGATGGCACTGGCCCCTTCCCCGGAACCAAGGGCGTGCTCGCGGTAATCGGCCACCTCGAAGCGTGGTGCGACGGTCTCGACCATGGCGTGAACGAAGGCGGCAATCGGGCCGTTACCTTCTCCGATGATATCCCTGGCCACCCCGTCAGCCAGGATACGCGCGGTGCAACGGACGCCGTGGCCTTTGCGGTCAATCTGGAATTCTTCCAGTTTCCAAGGGGTCGTCCGCTCGACATACTCCCGCCAGAACATCCCGCGCAACTCCTCGGCGGTGACTTCCCGTCCGAGGTCATCCACGGCGTCGTTGGCGATGGGACCAAATTCGCGCTGCATTTCCTTGGGAAGCTCGATACCAAATTCCTGCTCCAACAGGTAGGCGACGCCGCCTTTGCCGGACTGGCTGTTGACCCGGATAACTTCTCGGTATTGGCGCCCCAAATCGGCAGGGTCGATGGCGAGGTAGGGTACATCCCATGCCGCACCCGATTCGGCGGAAGCATTCTTTTCCCATTCGGCCAAGCCCTTCTTAATCGCATCCTGATGGGATCCGCTGAATGCAGTGAAGACAAATTCGCCGGCATAGGGTTGGCGCGGCGGGACGGTCATGCCGGTGCAACGTTGGTAGACGTCCTTCAAGGCATTCATATCACTCAGGTCCAAGCCTGGATCGATGCCGTGCATGTAGAGGTTTAAAGCGACGGTGATCAGGTCCAGATTGCCGGTGCGTTCACCATTGCCGAAGAGGGTGCCCTCGACTCGCTGTGCACCGGCCAGCATGGCCAGCTCAGTGGCGGCTACCCCGGTTCCCCGGTCATTGTGGGTATGGACGCTGATGATCGCACAGTCCCGGTTGGGCAAATGACCGATCATCCATTCGATCTGGTCCGCGTAGACATTCGGCATCGCCACCTCAACGGTGTCCGGCAGGTTCAGGATTATGGGGCGCTCGACGGTCGGTCCCCAGACTTCCATGACTGCCGCCGATATCTCGCAGGAGAATTCCACCTCGGTAGCCGAGAAACTTTCAGGTGAGTACTCCAATCGGATATCACTTCCGGCCAGCAAGGGGAGACGGTCTTTAATCCAGCAAGTGCCGCGCACGGCCATGGCCACGATCTCTTGCTTGCTTAGTCCAAAAACCACCCGGCGTTGGGCGGGTGAAGTCGAATTGTAGAGGTGGATGATCGCCCTTTTGACGCCGACCAAGGATTCAACGGTTTTGTGGATGAGGTCCTCGCGGGCCTGAACCAGAACCTGAATAGTGACGTCGTCGGGGATACGCTTATCCTCAATCAAGCGGCGGATGAACTTGAACTCGGTATTGGAGGCGGCGGGGAAGCCGACCTCGATCTCCTTGAAACCGCACCGCACCAGCGCATCGAACATCTCCAGTTTCTGGGAGACGTTCATGGGCACGGCGAGAGCCTGGTTACCATCACGAAGATCGACGCTGCACCAGATGGGCGGGGCGGTGAGCACGCGGGTTGGCCACTGCCGGTTGGGCAGGTCAATCGGCGGAAACGGACGGTATTTGGTAGCGGCTGGTTTCAGCATAACAGGGACTTTCTAGTGAGCAGTTTTGGACGAGGTTCGTTCCGCCCGACAGACGATGGTGCCAAAAAAAAGCTCCAACGCCAGTGTAGGCGGTGGAGCGAAAGCGGGGTGACTTTGGATGAAGCGCCGGGCTATACCAGCCCACGACCAACCCAACCCGCACGGCTCCGCCGCGCGTTGGTAAGTCGAAGGTTGAGTAATCCAGCCACATGGAGACCGTAGGAAAGCAAGGGAGTGAGGGCAAGGGGAAAAGATTTTTGGGGGTGCTGGTTGAAATAGGGTCAGGCGAAGCGCCTGAGAGGTGCAAACTCACTGATTGTCGATGCGCCAGAAAGCTTGCGAACTTCCCGCACTTCGGTAACGCGCGGCAGCAGTCTTGGACTGCGGTTGTCCTCTACCGCTTTTGGCCTCGGGAGCGGAAGAGCCCGATAGTGAACTCTGGCCGCCGCCCAAATCGCGGTTGTTTCCAAAGCGCCAGAGGGCTGGCGCAGTCCAAGACCTGGCGGATATTCTCCTGCCATTGTCATCCAAGTAGCGTCTCGGATTGCTTAGGCATTAATTGGTAGAAGTAGCAATCGTGCGTTGGCATAGTCGGCACCTTGGATTCGCCGGGACGAATGGTTACCGGGCCACGCATGACTGCGACAAATTCCATCGGACCAAGGCCGCCTCACCGTTCCCGGAAGCTTTTGGGAGCAGATTCCAACTCTGCAAGGTCGAGTTCCAGCCGGGTCTTGCCATCGTCGGTCTCGGCACCGACGGTAAAGGCACCCCAGGCATGGATCTCCAAGGTTGCCTTGCCATCCACTGGTTTAACGCAATTAATCCTCGAGCCGAACGTAGGGTGGAGATGAAAGTTCACGTCCTTTTCCAAGGATGACCCATCTTTCGATTGAACTGCGAGGACTATCCTGTACCACGTTTCGCTCAACGCCTTGATGTCAGCCGTCAATCTCCTTCCATTGGACTCCGGCTTTCCGCCCCATTGGCCCTTTTGGAGGTCTTCACGATTGAGCGTTGAATCCCAGTAATGAATCGGTTGTAACACTTCTAATGAACGCTTCACAGCTAGAACTAATTTTGTGACATCCTCGGGCCAAAAGTTTGCATTGACATAAACACCATCTTTCAAAAACAATCCAATCCCGACGTTCCCCAAATGCTCTATTATTTCAGTAGACGTTATTCCGTCAACGAATACCGATACAATTTGTTTTCCATATAGGAGTGCCTCTCTGATTTTATACTGAAACTCAGAATCCACGATTGACTTTCTTCCGAGAACAACGACGACCACTTGAGCTTCTGCCAGACGGACATCAGTCGCCGTTGTCAATATCTTCACATTTTCCGTGTCAGGAACAACAACGCGAATCGTCGGCATCTCGCGAGATAAGACAGAGTAAAGATTCTGAATGTATTCGACAGACTCGGTTCTTGAATAGCGGATAAAGATCGTCGGATTGGACGCCCCATTATTGAGAGGCCTGGAGATACCATAATAACGCTCACCATATTTGACAAATAAACGGTGCCGATCAGCCTCAGACTTTCGATCAGTAGAGGGCAAGAGTCGAGGGAACGCGGCATTTGTGATTTCTCCAAGAACGACATCCACGCATTCTAATAATGTATTACGCTGACCAGAGCGATCTGCGATAGCTGCCAATATTTCTTCGTAGGCATAATACGGGAAGTAGGGTACCTCGGCGCGACTCCAATAGACTTCGCGCTGCTGCCGGGTGAGGTGCCATGGCTGGTTGGCAAAACAGTCACGCGCCATAACCCTGGCGCGGTCCAATCGCTCCTTTTCCGACCATTCGACGCGCGAGGCAATGGGCCAGATTCTTAGGCCGGGTTCGCCAGTAGGTTTGCGGCGCTGGCGGGCGGCGGATTCGGCGGTCGCTGCGGCTCCGAAGATGCTTTGGCGATTGAGGGTAAAGCAGACCATCAATTCATCCGGCATCTGAACCGTACAGATGCCCGCCGTATCGCTAAGCCCGGTCCGACTATCGATCAGGATGTAATCGTACTCCAATCGAAGTTGTTGCTTGATCGCTTCCAGGAGTATTCCACCTCCAGCCTTGTCATAAAATTCATTCCAATTGAACTCCGAGACACGCGCCGCATAGGAGGCACTTTGCCGTCCTGCCCCAATAAACTCCAGGACACCGCCGTTTTCAAAGCTGTGATCCAATGCTACTGCATTGCGTTCCAAACGGATCCAAGGCTCATGCCATGGTCTGGCATTAGCATCTTCCGATGGGGGAGAAGGTTGACTGGCTCGGATGCGAGCAAACTCGATGAATTCGGTAAAATGGTCGATCAGACCCGGTGTGTCCGTCAGTTCAGGGTCATCCAGAAATGGTCGGTAGTATCGATGGAGTCCGGGTGCTTCCAGGTCCCAGTCGATAACCAATACTCGCTTGCCGTGGTTGGCGAGGAGCCAAGCCAAATTGGCAAGCAACATCGACCGACCGGTCCCCCCTTTGTAGGAGTAAAAGGTCCAGATTCGTCCGAGCTCTGATTTCACGTCGCTCATCGTGCACTCCCTCCAGGTCCCTGCAAGGTTGGTTTCTGGTCCACCGGGACGCCATCCAGGCGGGCTTGCTCACCGATAGCCGCGTCGGCTACGCGGAGCAAAACCTCAGTCGCCATGCACTTACGTCTTGTCATCGCGACAAGGGACTCCAAGTTCGCCGCAAATTCCGGCAACGATGTGGAGACGGCGCGACCGTCGGCAATCGCTTGGGCGAATGATCCGTCCGGAAAATGAACGGCGACCCATTTTTCCGGTACCATCGGTTGACTTCCAGGCGTCAGTTGGGTGTCGACGAGGAGCAAAGCCAACGATCGGGTCGGAGTAGCATTAATCTGAACCAAATCGGCGTTCCCGAGGCCTTGGTTGGCTTCGACGATAGCAACGGTAATCAATTTGCGGTCGCCTATCCGTTGGAGATTGGAGGGAAGTGCATTTCCGCCGGCCAATCGACGCCCACCACAACCGAGATTGCCCCCGATCTGTTGGACCACCAATTCCAAGCTCAATCCGAGGGCCGTTTCGTCCCAGGTAGAAGTGGGTGCTTTGGCTGATATCCAACGAAAGTCATATGGACGCCAGATCTCAAGCTCATTGGGGATTTCGTCCCAGGACCCAAAGCCTGGGTGATGCGGAAGCTCGCCCGGATGGAACAATAGATTGCGAATCCGATCGGATAAAACCTCCAGCAGTTTGGTGTAGTCTTTCGTCAAACGGCGATTGAGTATTTCGCATAGACCAGCATCTGGATACCTATCAGTCGCCACCCCGATTCGATTTTGGTACTCGGCTAAATTTGGCGGAAGCGGAAGTCCGGTGGTGGACTCCCAATTCACCGGAAAAATAAATGATGCAACTGGTAGTTTTCGATTGGCCTTCTTTTCCCACAGACCACACCGGTGACTAAACACCGCGAATTCCTGACCGCACCAGTCACTTTGCAGGTAATGGGGAGAGATCAAGCAAAGCAACGCTTCTGATTTACAGGCGGCCTCCGCCAATTCATCGCGCCATTTTCCTCCGAATCGAATCGATTCGGCATCGAGAAAAATTTTGCACGCCGCTATTGATCGACCCGATTTGGATTGAACCCGATCGGCAAGAACGGTGCAGAAGTCATGAAGCTTTGCTCGCAAGCGATTGTTCCCTCCAGTGGAATAGCTGGCAAAAATGGCAAAAGGCATAGTGCTTTTAAGAACTATTTTGATTTAGCGGGAGCTGGGGTCAAGAAGCGAACTCAAGACGTCGAGATTTAGGTGAAGGTAACATTTCGACGGCGAATTCACCACGT
>CAILNN010000175.1 GCA_903835555.1 uncultured Verrucomicrobiota bacterium | reverse complement strand
TATCTCAAGCTGGTCAAGCAACGCTTCACCCAGTGGTACAACCGCTGCAACAAGCGCAAAGGCACGCTGTGGGAGGAACGCTTCAAGAGCGTATGGATTGAAGGTAAACGAGATTCCCTGGCCAAGGTGGCGGCCTATATCGACCTGAATCCGATTCGGGCCGCTTTGGTAACTGACCCAAAGGACTATCGTTGGAGTGGTTACGCGGCTGCGGTGGCTGGTAAGCGCCTCGCTCGTGAAGGTATCCGAGCCATTATTCACTTGAGTGAAGGGCAGGAGGGGAACCTGACCGATGCCATGGCCAAGTATCGCCTTTGGGTCTTTGGGGAAGGGATAGTCGAAGGGGTTCAAGGACCGGATGGACCGACAATTCGGCCCGGTATTGATCCCGAAAAGGTGCGGGAGGTATTGAAGCAGAAGGGCCAGTTGCCTTGGGGCGATTATGTTCGTTGTCGGGTACGTTACTTTACTGATGGAGCCGTGATTGGGAGTCGGGCTTGGGTCGACCACGTCTTTAAGGAGCATCGCGATCGCTTTGGGTCCAAGCGCCAGGATGGGGCTAGGAAATTTCGGTTTCTTTCCAATTCATTGGTCTTTGGATTGCGCGACCTCCGATTGGAACCCGTTGCCATTGCAGGGCTGCAGGTGATATCAACAGATTAGTTGCTAAAGCAGTTGCTCTCAAAATATGGGTTCATCACGCGGCGGAGGGACTGGTCAAATACTGGCAATGACATTACCTCCAAAGAGTGGGTTGACGTGGTAACGAGAGATTCAGAGTTAACCCTGGAACCGCAAAATGGGCTCTATTTCGCACGGTGGAGCGGCGCATCCGAGCTCGATGACCCCTTGTTCGATTGGGCGGACGGTCAAATTAACTCAAAGAATCCCGACAGCGCCCTAATCAGAGAAATGGTTGTGATTGCCTGACAGATCGATGCAACCGTTCAAGGTGACGACGGTGAAATCTATTCTGGTGATAGTCGGTGGTCGCACTCCAGGAATCGTTCATTGCGCGAGCGAATCACCCAGTGGCTCGCACGTTTCCGCTCCGAGCCTCCCTTCGAAATTAAGCACAACAATTTGCCTTTTGCCGTCGGTGACCGGGTCCGTGATACATGGGGCAATAAGCACACGGTGGTCCGAATTGAACCGAAAGCAGACCACGGCAAGGGCGTGATACGCACAAGACGCGACGATGGCACTGAGCTCAGCCATATGATGTTTGCGCATGGGCTTACGCATGCTTCCAAGGAGAACAGAACAATGACGGCACCAGTTCCGTCGGAAACCGCTATTCACAAGACAAAGGGACGGAATATTAGGCATTCTAGAGCCCCAACCAGCGCTTGAGCGCATTTTCCACTTCGCCAATGACGTTAGAATCAAACTTGCCTGGAGATTTGCGGACGAATTCGGTGAACTTCACCGGCTGAATGTTTTGGACGTTGATGTAGCTTTGCTCCCGCAACCACGGGACACGTGGCAATGCGACTTCATAAAGTGTGTCCTCAAATTGTTTGGTAATCAAAACCACGCTAGCCATTGCCAACCTCGCGTCAGTTTGAGCTGCAAGCACAAGCGAATAACGAGGCTTACCAACCATGCCCAAATCGACGAACCAAACTTCGCCCAGTTGTGAGACAGTTCTCACTCTTAAAAATCGTCCGCCATCTGATTGCGGCGGTCAGCAGGGCTCAAAACGGCATCTTCGGGGCAGTCTGCCTGAACTGGAAACGGGATTGCCCGGCGCTTAAAATAACGGCATTTCTTCCTTCCCCAACAATTCAAACGTAACCAATTGACGCAAAGCCACATCGGTAGGGCGAGACTTCATCAAGCCGGAGGCGGTCCGAACGACGCCAACCCTCACGTTAGCCCTCGCCTGCCCCCGAGCGCATCGGGTGGGACGCCGCCGATCCATGCGAATCAAAGGACGGAAATCACTTCAGGACACTTCGCGCCATACGGACATCTATCTCAATTTGTGCCTTCAGACTCTGCAAGTCGGCAAACCGTTGCTCATCGCGAAGCTTTTGCACCCAAGTAATTGACAGGGTTTGGCCATAAAGGTCGCCGTCAAAATCAAGCAGGTGGACTTCTAATCTCCGATGCGGTTCGGGTTGTCGGAGGGTTGGACGAATGCCAAGATTGAGAACCCCTGCCAACCGCTTTCCGTTCCAGTCAACCCAGGCAGCGTAAACTCCAAAGGGAGGAAGCTCCAATCCGTCCACGCGCAGATTCGCCGTCGGAAATCCGATCTTCCTTCCCAACCGATCGCCTACCTCAACCAACGACTCCAGTTGATAGGTTCGCCCCAATAGTCGATCGACTGAAACCAAATCGCCCGACCGAATTCGTTGGCGAATTCGGCTGCTGCTCACCGGTTCCTCATCAATGACGACTGGCGGGATGACTCGGACCCCAAAATCAAGCTCTCTTCCCAGACGTTCAATCAAATCGGTATCTCCGCTGCGCAAGTGGCCGAAATGAAATCCTTGCCCAATGCACACGTGGCGGAGCGGATGCGCCTCGGTGGCTAACTTGCGTAGATATGCTTCCCCAGTTAGTTGCGCGAATTCGCGGTCAAACCGATGAATTAGGATAGCACCGATCCCCAATCCAGCCAAGGTCTCGAGTTTATGTTCCGGAGTCTGAATCCGCAATGGTGCACGGTCCGGTTGCAAGACCATTTGTGGATGCGGCTCAAACGTAATGGCCACCGGGACTGATCCTGCGGCCAAACTTTCGGCTATCGCGGCTTCTATGAGGCGTCGGTGCCCTAAATGGACCCCATCAAACATCCCCAACGCCACCGAGTACCCGCCGGGATGACGCGTCAACTGGTCCGCTTGATGGACGATTTGCATCCAGGTTGCCGCTCTACAGATACTGCTTCAGTTCCACCAACGGAATCAGATGTCCCGCCAATTCCTCCCGCTTCCAACTCAATATCGCGGATAGATTATGGGCATCGTCAATCTGGAATCCGCCGCTGGCTGTTCGCCGCAAGCTGGTCAAATGTGCGCCGCACCCCAATTTATTTCCTAAATCCTGCGCGAGGACACGAATGTAGGTTCCCTTCGTGCAGACCACGTCAAAGTAGGCAAACGGCTCCTCATAATCCGTGATATCAAAGCGGTAAATATGGATCAAACGCGGTTTTCGTTCTACCTCTCGCCCTTGCCTCGCTAGCTTATGCAAGGGAACACCTTTGACCTTGATGGCGCTAACCATCGGTGGGACTTGATGCAAATCTCCCATGAATGACCTAGCCTCCGCCGCCAATTCCTCCCGCGTGTAGAGGGGCACAAGTCGGGTTTCCAAAAGCTCTCCGTCCGCATCATGCGAGTCGGTGATTTCTCCCAAGCGCATCGCCCCCTCGTATCGCTTGTCCGAGGACATTAATCGCTCCGATTGCCGAGTGGCCTGACCGATCACTAGGATGAGAATCCCCGTTGCCATCGGATCCAGTGTCCCGCAATGACCAACCTTTTCGAGTCGAAAGTAACCTCGAATCTTTGCCACGACGTCGTGAGAGGTCCAGCCCGAGGGCTTGTCGACCACCAACGCCCCATCCATTTCTGTTACCGCGCGCATTATTTGGATACCTTGGCGTCCAACGCTCGGCGAATGGCATTCAAGACCCGCCGCTGGACCGATAGCGGCTTTCCTTCGACGCGTGCCCCTGCCGCTGCTTTGTGCCCTCCGCCTCCGAAGTGCTGGGCAATATCGTTGACGTTGATCGCTTCATCCTTCGATCGAAAGCTGAGTCGGGTTAATTCGGGTTGAATCTCCTCAAAAACCACAGCGACCACCACTCCTTCGATCGCTCGAATATGATCGATCAGCCCCTCGCTCTCTTCGGTGCTCGCCCCAGTGCGATGGTAATCGGCTTTCTTAAGCCAGAAATATGCCGTTCGGTTGCCATGAACCAGATGGAACCGATTGTAGACATGGCGAAGAAGTTTAACCCGGGTCATCGGGTAGCTCTGGTACACCTCCTGGCAGATATTCGCCAATTCAGCTCCATCTTCCACCAAGTCCGCTGCTGTCCGCAGGGTGTCTGGAGTGGTGCTGGCATATTGAAAGCTGCCTGTGTCCGTGCTGACAGCCGCGAACAGGCAGTTGGCCATCTCCGAGGTGATCTTCCAGCCTGCCCACTTGCACAAATCGTATACCAACTCCCCGCTCGATGGTTCCCGCGGTGAAACCCAATTGATATCTCCGTAGCGGTCGTTACTGGCATGATGGTCGATGTTGACCAACGTCCCCCGCTTCTCGATATGATTGGCTACCGTCCCCAATCGCCCATGGCTGGCGCAATCCACCGCCACAACGACATCAAATTCCCGTCCAGATTGCGGGCGCCGCAACCGCTTTTCCGAATCCAAAAAACGCAACTTATCCGGCATCGGGTCTTGATTCCAGACGGTGACTTCCTTGCCAGCATGCTCCAAGGCGATGGCCAGTCCCAATTGTGAACCGACACAATCTCCGTCAGGCCGCACATGTCCCACCACGCAAATCGTCTTGGCCGACTTCAGGACATCGATGATTTTTTCGACCGTCTTGGGGACAGGCTTCATGGTTCGTCGTCGTCCTCCGCAGGCTGGGGCGGCACCCGCAGCGCCGGATTTTCCCGTTCCAATTGCTCCAAGAGCAGGATGACTCGGTTGCCAGCTTCGATCGAATCATCCAATTGGAACTTCAAGTCAGGCACATATTTGAGGCGCACGGTCGCGGCAATTTGCATCCGGATACGCTTTGCTCTCTCCGCCAGCTTGAGCGGTGCCTGACGCCGCTGTTCCGCCGTGCCCACGAACCCGAGAAAAACCGTCGCCGAACGGAGGTCGCTGGCGATCCCGACGTCGTTGACGGTCAGAAGTCCAACCTCATCAATGGTCAGTTCCTGCCGAATGCATTCAGCCACCTGCTGTTTTAGCAGTTCCTTGACTCGTGCGCTCCGTCGATTGGGTTGCATATTATGGAAATTGCCCGAAACCACTCAGCTGTTCAGCTCGATTTCCCGGCAATCACCCTGGTGCATTTTTCTGGGGCGTGTTTTCGAGACCAACTCGGCTAAACACGCTGGCTGTTTTGCGCAGGCGACAGCCCAAATGGATGCTGAAACCACGCCCTAAAACGCCTAAAGCTTCTGAGTGACCTTTTCTGTCGTGTAACACTCGATAATGTCGCCTTCTATGAATTCGTCGAAGCCCTCCAGGCGGATACCACACTCCAGCCCCGACTTGACCTCGTTGACTTCATCTTGGAATCGCTTGAGAGTTTGCGACACCCCTTCGTAAATGAGATTGCCGCGGCGTCGAACCCGCAATTTGCCGCGGACCAATCGCCCGCTGGTCACGGAGCATCCCGCAACCTTTCCGCCCTTGGACAATTCGAAAACTTTTCGGACTTCGGCTTGGCCGACGACCACTTCCTTCAGTAATGGGTCCAGCAGACCGGCCATCGCCTCCTTCACCTGATCGATAAGCTCGTAGATGATGGCATAGAGCTTGATTTGTACGCCCTCGTGCTTTGCCGCTTCCGCTGCGGTCGAGTCGACGCGTGTGTGAAAGCCAAGCACGACCGCGTTGCCGCTGGTCGCCAGCAGCACGTCATGTTCAGTGATCGCACCGACCGCCGAGTGGATGATGTCGAGTTGAACCTTATTGGTCTCGATTTTGCCCAGTGCCTCGCATATCGCTTCCACGCTCCCTTGAGTATCCGCTTTGACGATGACCTTTAGCACCTTCGCCGTCAGGTCCTTCATCTGGCTGTACAAGTCCTCAAGCGTCTGACGTCGCGGGCGAACACCTTCCAATTCCGCCCGTTTCCGCTCCTCAAAACGACTTTCGGCCAAATCTCGCGCCGATTTCTCATTCTCAATGGCGCTAAATTCCGAACCAGCGTCGGGGACTCCGTTAAGCCCCAATACTCGGACGGCTGTCGAGGGGGTCGCGACCTTCAGTCGTTGACCTTCCTCGTTCATCATCGCCCGCACCTTGCCATAGTACTCACCGCAGATGACCACGTCGCCGACGTTGAGCGTTCCTTTGCGCACCAGCACCGTGGCGACAGGGCCACCGGGTTCGACCCCCGATTCGATGACGTTCCCCTTGGCCTTGCGGTCCGGGTTCGCTCGGAGTTCCAACAATTCCGCTTGTAGAAGGATCGCCTCGATCAGCTTTTCCATCCCCAACCCGGTCAGACCGGAGCAATCCACATACAACGTATCGCCACCCCAGTCGTCCGGTAGCAAACCCTTGTCCTGAAGTTGCTGGCGCACTTTGAGCCCATTCGCCGCCGGGTGATCGCATTTATTGACCGCCACGATGATCGGGACCCGTGCCTGCTTCGCGTGCGCCAATGCCTCCAAGGTCTGCGGCATCACGCCGTCGTTGGCCGCCACCACCAGGATGACAATGTCGGTGACATTCGCTCCGCGCGCCCGCATCGCCGAGAATGCCGCGTGACCCGGGGTATCCAAAAAGGTGAGCTGCGTCGGCACTGCCGTCACCGGGTGTGGGTAGGCAATCGTATAAGCCCCAATATGCTGGGTGATTCCACCCGCTTCTCCAGAAGCGACGTTGGCCTTACGAATCCGGTCTAATAGCGTCGTCTTTCCATGGTCGACATGTCCCATGATCGTGACCACAGGCGGACGTGGCTTCAGGCTGGCTTCGGTATCTTCACGGTCAAGTTCAACCTTCTGCTCCTTCGGTACATTGACGACATGCGCCGCTTTATCGCGTTTCTCCGTCTCAAACCGGAAACCATGCTTGGCACTGACCTTCGCCGCGACTTCCGTATCTATCGTCTGGGTGACAGTCGCGAATACCCCCATCTGCATCAAATCCGCGATGACCTGGAATGGACGACGTCCCATCTTCTCCGCCAACTCACGCACCACAATCGGCGGTCGCATGATGATCGTTGGAGCGTTGGCGGCAATGTCCAGCTTGGGCGGGCCTGGACGCTGAGGAGCAGGAGCAGGCCCCCGCTGTCCCGGATGCGATTGTCCATGGGCCGACTGTCCCTGGCTAGGCCTCCGATCGTCCCGGCGTTGATCGCCCGGGCGATTCATTTGCGGACGTTGCCCTCCGGACGGACCCGACTGCGTTCCCTGACCTTGAGAATGACCAGGTCCAGGACCAGAAGTATTTCCAGGTCGATTCTGACTGTTCGGTGCGGACGGACGCGTCTGGTTTTGCGGTGTCCCGGGACGCTGCTGAACTCCAGGGGCCGGTGGTCTGGCTGACCCGCGATTATCCGAGCGTCGGTCATCATTGCGCCCAGCCGAGCGACCCAGGTTCCCCAAATTGATAAAACCGACCTTGTCGCCGAGTCCCGGACGCCCTGCCGCTGCGGGTGGAGCGGGTGGCGTTGAGGGTGCCGTTGGTGCGGACGTATGAGTGTCGCCGGGACGTCCGATTTGCCCGATGGTCGGAGGGGCAGGGGGTGCCGTTGTTACCGGCGGACGCGAGTTAACCGATGAGGTTGGGACCGGTGCTGCTATCTTGACTGCGGCAGATATCGAAGCGGTGGGCGTGGCAGGATCGACCGGTTTGGGTGCCGCTGCTGGCACTGGAGAGGCCAGGCTTGTTGTCGGTACTGGCGGGAGAGAAACCGAATGGACGGTTTCCCCGTCCGTTTTCAGAACGCCGACAGAAGGACCTTTTCCCGGCTCCGCGGTCGGGGATGGGGGAATCGAATAGGGCACCTGCGCTCCAGGCGGAGTAAAGTCTTTGGCCATCGGGGCCACTGGCACCGGAGCAGAACCTTGGGCGACAAACTGAACGGACGGTGCCGACGGGCGAACCGGCTCATTGGTGATCGTTGATTCCACCGGGCTATGGTCCGTATGTGGTACAGAAACCGTAGGCTCACGTCTGTCGTCATACGGAGTCTCTTGAGCCTGGTGGTTCGGAGCCTCGATGACCGTTTCTTCCGGCTCCACCACGTCTTCAAACTCCTCTTCCTCGACCACCGGTGCTGGTGGCGGGCGCACAAAATTAATCGGTTCATGGGCCACGGGAGCCGGTGGAGCTGGTGCGGCGGGCACGACATTGCCTGCCGACGGGCCACCCTGCGCTGCCATCGGCAGTAACTGTTCCCGCAAGTATTCGGCGGTGATCTTGTCGAGAGAACTCGACGGGACCTTTGCCGCGGAGATGCCAAGCTCCTTCGCCTTCTGGAGCACAAGTCGGCTCTCAAGGTTCAGGTCTTTGGCGATTTCATAAATTCGAACGGGCATGATTTAGTCTTGCGGCAATTATTGAATGGGGATCGGCGTTCGCGACAACTTGGTTTCGGTTCGCGTGTCAATGCCCCAATTCTTCAAGCAAAGGGTTGTCGGAAACCTGCCGACGAAGTACCTCACCCCGGGCGGCTTCTAAAATCGTTCGGGCAGCCTCTCCGATTCCCGGAAACGATGCCAAATCGGCGACTTCTGCGGCCAACAAGTCTTCCACGCTGTGGAAACCTTCCTTCACCAGTATACGGGCATGGGCCTCGGTGATACCTGGGACCGCTGCCATCTCGTGAACCGCGTGGTCCACCTTGGCTTCGAACCCGTTGACCTGCTCTTCCGGTTCGATATCGATCTGCCAACCGGTCAACCGCGAGGCAAGGCGAGCATTCTGTCCCCGCCGTCCAACTGCCAGTGGCAGTTGGTCTGGAGATGTTTTCACCAAAACCCGTTTAATCGATTCCTCGACGTGAATACTCTTCAGGATCGCTGGGTCCAGCGCCTTGGCGAGAAAGATTTTGATGTTGGGCGACCAAGGTATGATGTCCACCTTCTCGTTGTTCAACTCGCGGACAATGTTCTTGACCCGTTGTCCACGCAAGCCAACGCAGGCCCCCACCGGATCAACCTTGTTGTCGCGGCTATAAACCGCGATCTTGGTTCGGAATCCGGGTTCCCGGGCAATCCCTCGGATTTCAATCGTCCCGTCGTTCACTTCCGCCACTTCCAGTCGGAATAACTTGAGAACAAAATTGGGGTCTGCTCGCGAAAGCACAATCTCCGGCCCATGGGTGGTCTGCTCCACCGCTTTTACATAGCATCGGATACGTTCACCCACCTGATACTCTTCCGTCGGCACCCGTTCCCGATTGGGCATCGCCGCCTCAAATTTGCCCAAATCCAGAATGACGTCCGATTTCTCGAAGCGGCGCACCGTCCCACTGACAATATCACCCACGCGATCTTTGAACTCGTCGTAGATCATCGCCTTTTCCACCTTGCGGACCTGCGACATCAACGCCTGCTTGGCGTATTGGGCCGCAATACGTCCAAATCCGTGCGGAGTGACCTCCACTTCGATTTCGTCACCCACTTTCGCGGCCTCGAATCCTTTTCGGCGTGCATCAAAGACAGTCAACTGATCATGTTTCGATACGACACGATCCGCCACAATCAGCCGCGCCCACGCTTTGATATCCCCAGACTTTGGATCAATGGATACCCGAAGTTCCCTAGCCGGTCCAACTGCCTTCTTCGCCGCCATGAGCAACGACTCGTGGACAGCGCCCAGCAGCACCTCTTTCGAGATGCCCTTTTCCTTCTCCCAGACCTCGAGCACAGCCAAAAGCTCAGCGTTCATAATTTAACCTCAGTTGCCCATTTGGGGTAAAAAAAAGCCGGTTTTGAAACCGACTTTCCATTGGTGGTAGCCGACCACCAATCAAACATGTTCAACGCTTACGGTAGAAGACACCGGCTGCCCACGTCAAGCCGCACCCCACGTTTTCAAAAGACCTGTGCGGCATGAACCTTCCGAAATAACTTGCCGCCGATTCTTGCGCGGGCGAAATAAAAGGTGGAAGCGGCGTCTCGCCTCTTTCTCCGTACCCCTTTCCGTTCGCAAACGAAATTGGAGGGTTGAAGCGGCGTCTCGCCGCTTTCCCCCTCCGACTATCCGTGCGCAAACGAAATAGGGTTCCGATGCTCGGAACCGGTTAAATTGGAAGTAAGTGACATTAGTCGCAGTCCCATTTCAACGGTCGGTTCTGATACTTGGCACAGTTGGGCAGCGTCAGAGCTTCAATTTGTGGAAAAAACAGGTATGAAGTGGTTGCAGTGAGCAGTTTGGGCCCATAGCTCAACGGTTAGAGCAGGGGACTCATAATCCCTTGGTTACAGGTTCGAATCCTGTTGGGCCCACCAATCGGTCGCGGTTCGCGCGGATGCTGCCAGTTAGTCCATTCCACTCCGGATACTGCTAGGCTTTGCCATAGGCCCGTTCCACCCGCGCAATCCTGACCTGATAATCACCGTACCAAACCCGGCGTCCTGCGTCCTGCGCCGCTTGATGCTCCCAGTGGTTCCTCCATGCAACTATCGCGTCCTCGCTGGCCCAGTAAGAGACGGTAATCCCAAAGCCATCCGCTCCGCGTACACTCTCAATTCCCAGGAATCCTGGCTGGACGGCGGCAAGCCGTACCATCCGCTCGGCCATCTCGCCGTACCCCCGATCCCCGTCCATTCGCTGAGAGGTGAAGATAACAGCGTAATACGGTGGCTCGGGCGTCTTTGCCAACGGAGTTTCCATGGCTTCGATCTAGACCAATCAAGACCGTTCCTGAAACAAGTTTCTTCCCGACATCCGCGACCAAAGACCAATCGGACTGGCCCAAGGCTCCCCAAAGCGCGGAGCGTCTTGGCTTGAGGTGGTTCTCTACCGCTTTTTCCACATCCCCCCGCACCAACCGTACTGAAAACGCTCCAGCCCTACCCATCGAGTTCCCGGATCTACGGACAATCCGCTGGGTAATTTTGAGTTTGAAGTAATGACAGATTCCATAATAATGATTGGGAATGGTCATTTCTACGCTGACTGACAAGGGGCAGACGACTGTTCCTCAAGAAATCAGCGATGCTCTTCGAGTTCAGCCGAGGCAAAGCTTGGTTTGGGAAATCGGTCACGATCGTTCGGTGGTCGTACGTCCAATGCCAAGTGTTATGGAATTGGCTGGATCACTTCGGTCGGATAGGCCATTCACGAACATCCAAGAAGAGACTGAAGCGGCAACGCTAGCCTGGGCTGTTTTGTCATAGAGAAAAGCCAACGATCTGGACAGCCCAATTGTCCCAATAATGGCTATTCTACCTTTCAAAACAATTCAAACGTAACCTATTGAAGCAAAGCAAAATCGGGGCGAGACTCCGTCGAGCCAGCGGCGGTCCGAACCGCGCAAACCCCGCAATTTATCCGTCGCCTGATTCCAAGCGCCGCAGATGGGATTCAGATGAATCGACTGTAGGAGTCTTCCTACCACCCTTCGCCTGAATTCTCCCCTTCTTGCCCTTGGTCGGTGAACCCTTCGTCCGGCGGAGGCTCCGGCGGTATCTCGGGAGCGCCTCCATCCAGCGGCATCAACGGCTCGCGTCTTACCTGACGTAGATGCTGTTGCATCGCAAGCGCTTCCATCCGGATTTCATCCGAGACAGCCGGGTCCACCAGTTGGCTGGTCAATTCGGCGATCTGGCGATCGAACAGCGCATTGCGCAACCGGAGAATGACATCGCTCAACTGCCGAAGCGGATCGGGTATCGCTCGCTGTTCGCTGGCCGCTTCGCTGATCAGGTTCTGTAGTTCCGATTCCCCTTCGAAGGAATTTAGCAGGGCGGGTACGGTATGGGCAGCCGACAAGTACACGGCGACAATTCGGCGTACTCGCTCATCGGTGATCCAAATGGGGTCCAAATGGTTCGCTGCAAAATCTCCGTACTCCGATTCCAAGACCAACAGCTTGAGAAGCCACAACTCAGATGCCGGTGGTCGAGCCACTTCCGTTACGGTTTCGACCTCAACTGACGGCTCGGGATTCTCTCGCTGCTTCTGGGTTGGCTTGTGCTTGCGAAACTCCGTCCGCACAGCTTCGACTTTCACGCCCAAACGTTGGCTGGTCTTTTGCGCGTACGTATCAATCAGTACTGCGCTCCCCGTCTTGTGGACTGCCTCAGCCATGGCACGAACCACCGCCACCCGCCCTTTATCGGTGCCCAAATCATTTTGTTTGCAGAGGAAACGGAGAAGAAAGTCAAAGTATCCCTCGGCCCGTTTCAGAATGCCCAGAAAGGACTCCGCCCCATGCGTCTTGATATGGCTATCGGGGTCGTCGGGCGGGGGTATGCTGGCCACGCGAATGGCCAAACCGGATGCCAGCAGGTCATCCAGCGATCGAACAGCCGCCTTGGTTCCCGCTCCATCTCCATCAAAGCACAGAACCACTTCATCCACATACCGCTTGATAATTCGCGCGTGGTCGGCCGTGAGTGCCGTTCCCTGTGGAGCAACGACATTTCGAATGCCCACCGAATGACAGGCGATCGTGTCAATTTGTCCCTCACAAATCACCACATGGCCAGCGTCCAGAATAGCTCGTTTGGCCTTGTCCAAGGCAAACAAGACCTTCCCTTTGGTGAAAATCGGCGTTTCGGGTGAGTTAACGTATTTGGCAATTTTCTCGTCGCCTTGGAGTACCCGACCGCTAAAGGCAATCACCCGTCCTTGCTCATCACAGATTGGAAACATGAGGCGCCCCCTGAAGCGGTCGTAGAAGCCTCCCGATTCGCGCTTCAAAATCAGTCCCGCTTGCTCGACTAAGGCTGTGTCGTATCCCTTGGACTTTGCCCAATTGACCGTGTCATCCCACAGTTCCGGGGCGGCACCCAGTCGAAAGTCCCGGATGGCATCAGGCGACACCCCTCGCTTCGCCAAATAGTCACGAGCTACCTGGCCGCCGACTTCCGACGCCAGACAATGCTGCCAACGCTGACAGATGGCATCATGAAGCTTCAGCAGGCTATCCTTGAGTCCCCGGGCCTGCTGCGCACCGGGTGTCGAACTCGTCTCAATCGGAATCCTGGCTCGCTCTGCCAACCGGGCGACCGCTTCTGGGAACGAGATGTTTTCGTAGAGCTGAACAAACTTGAAGACATCGCCGCCAGTCTGGCACCCAAAGCAATGAAAGATTTGCTTTTGAGAGTTAACGTTAAAGCTTGGCGATTTCTCCTTATGAAACGGACAGAGCCCCACGAAATTGGCACCCGCTCGCTTCAAGGGAACGCTGGCCCCAATGACTTCGACCACATCACTGGCACTCCGGATGCGCTCAAGCAGATTGGAATCGAAATGCATCACCGTCGGTGGATGGTAGTACTAGTGTCGTGTTTCCGAAATAGCTTACAGTTTGCCGCGAGGGATTTTCGGTTCCCGCGAGGCGACGAGCATACGCACAGTGGTCTGTGAGGAGCGAGCAACCAAGCCCCCGCCTGTTTTGGCCAGCAAATAGGCAAATGCATTTTGAAAACGCGGCCTAGTTCTACTTTGTTAGGCTCTTCCTGTTAGCTAGTAAGCAGCCACCTCATGGGCAAGGAAAGTCATTATCGGCCATGCTGAAGGCATGGTATCTAATAGCCGGTGGACGAGCGAGGCACGAGCGATACCACCGGATCAAGTGCCCAATTGTTTCCGCATCCTGAAGGGATGCAAGCCAATCTATCCAGACACGCTTCTAATGCTCCCGGAGTTTCGGTCAATCGCGCAATTGCCAGCCCACAGTCGAAATTGTGGGTGCTGGCACCCCTCCGGGGTGCAGGGCCTGCTTTTCCGGTGATCCGGTGGTGTCGCTGCGCTCAACCACCGGCTATTAGCTGGGAAGCCTTTGGCTTCTGCGAGAGACCGCCATTGGTAACAAAGTAGAAATAGGCACCCTTTCACTAACAAATCGTCGCCTCATCCCGGAGTTGCCCACCTCTAAACACCTCCCCGACCAATTCCTCCTCGCGCTTGCGGCGAATCCCGCAGGGCCGCAGTTCTTTTCGGCTCCCGCTTCGTTGCTCGCTCCTCACAGGCCACTGCGGGTATGCTCGTCGCTCGTCGCCTCGCGGGAGCCGAAAATCCCTCGCGGCAAACTGTAATCTATTTGGGAAACACGACATTAGTTCAGCTTTCGGCGTTTACGTCGGTGCACTGCAGAGGCGTCATGTTAAAGCGGATCGGGCGAAATGTTCCTCTTAAGCGAATCCCGTTTCGGTGCGACAGATGCCAATCCCCGCTCATAGCCACCGTCAAAATCGACGCGTGTGACATCGGCATACCGAATCCGGCGGGGACCGGTCCATTCCGCACTGGAATTAAGATCGTCGATGGTGAAGGTGACTTTGGAGAGAGAAAGTAGGGGACCGATAAAGCATACGTCCGGCTTCCGTTTCTCTGGATGAATGGTTATCAACGCGTACCGGTCGCCTATTGATTTCAGCAAGTCTGGCAACGATGACAGCAAAATGCCATTAGGCCGAACCGGCTTCAGTCCGAGTTGTTGAACAACCTGCGCCTGCCAAAACCCTCGCTTGTCAAAAGCTCGGTAGTATTCCACGTCTTCTTCACGAACCACGCTGTAGCCGTTTAACTTTAACGTATCCGAATTAACGACGTGGAAAAGAATCAGATCAGACGAAAACTCCACCACGAAGCCCATTGTACTGCCAGCCCCCTTAATTCGGCTTGTCACCTCGAAAAGATGCCGAGCAATGTGCCGATTCAGGATGGAGTTCCATGTCGGGGTCATAGATGGAGAGAAAACTCACTTTTTTGCTTATGTCAACCCCAAAGCAATGGGTTGAACTGCAAAGGGCCAGGTCACTTGTATTGACATTCCTATTTTTCCATCCTACTTTCCGTCCATGCGCCAGCCCCGTCTGAAGCTCGATTCGCGAATCGGCCAAGCGTATTACCACTGCATCTCGCGGGTGGTGGACCGCCGGTTCATCTTCGGTTCTAACGAGAAGGAACAGTTCGTCCACTGGATGCAGGCCTACGCCCAGTTCTGCGGTCTGCACATCCTGACCTACTGCATCATGTCCAATCACTTCCATATCCTGGTGGAAGTACCCCAGCGTCCCGCTGT
>CAILNN010000174.1 GCA_903835555.1 uncultured Verrucomicrobiota bacterium | reverse complement strand
GAGCCGACATCGAGGTGCCAAACACCGCCGTCGATATGAACTCTTGGGCGGTATCAGCCTGTTATCCCCAGAGTACCTTTTATCCGTTGAGCGATGGCCCTTCCATACAGAACCACCGGATCACTATGTCCTGCTTTCGCACCTGTTCGACTTGTCAGTCTCACAGTCAAGCACGCTTATGCCATTGCACTATCAGCACGATTTCCGACCGTACCTAGCGTACCTTCGAACTCCTCCGTTACACTTTGGGAGGAGACCGCCCCAGTCAAACTGCCCACCATGCACTGTCCCCGACCCGGATAACGGGCCAAGGTTAGAACCGCAAACAAACCAGGGTGGTATTTCAAGGTTGGCTCCACGAGATCTGGCGACCTCGCTTCAACGCCTCCCACCTATCCTACACAGGCCGGTTCACAGTCCAATGCAAAGCTACAGTAAAGGTTCATGGGGTCTTTCCGTCTAGCCGCGGGTAGATTGCATCATCACAAACACTTCAACTTCGCTGAGTCTCAGGAGGAGACAGTGTGGCCATCGTTACGCCATTCGTGCAGGTCGGAACTTACCCGACAAGGAATTTCGCTACCTTAGGACCGTTATAGTTACGGCCGCCGTTTACCGGGGCTTCGATCAAGAGCTTGCACCCCATCAATTAACCTTCCGGCACCGGGCAGGCGTCACACCCTATACGTCGACTTTCGTCTTTGCAGAGTGCTGTGTTTTTAATAAACAGTCGCAGCCACCGATTCTCTGCGGCCCCATCATGCTAAGCGCGCGAGCGCTTCACACTACCGGGGCATACCTTCTCCCGAAGTTACGGTATCAATTTGCCGAGTTCCTTCTCCTGAGTTCTCTCAAGCGCCTTGGAATATTCATCCCGTCCACCTGTGTCGGTTTGCGGTACGGTCTCGTATAGCTGAAGCTTAGAGGCTTTTCTTGGAACCACTTCCAGTCACTACGCGAATAAATTCGCTCGCGCCACACCCTTGAATTGCGCGCCCGGATTTACCTAAGCGCCTTCTCCAATGCAGCAACAGGGACTTCCAACACCCTGATGACCTTCCGCAATCCGTCCCCCCATCGCACTATACGACGGTGCTGGAATATTAACCAGCTTCCCATTAGCTACGCATCTCTGCCTCACCTTAGGGGCCGACTCACCCTGCGCCGATGAACGTTGCGCAGGAAACCTTGGACTTACGGCGAGGGGGCTTTTCACCCCCTTTATCGCTACTCATGTCAGCATTCGCACTTCTGATACCTCCAGCAGCCTTTACAAGCTGCCTTCACAGGCTTACAGAACGCTCTCCTACCGCGTGTAATAAATTACACACCCGCAGCTTCGGTCTATTGCTTAGCCCCGTTACATCTTCCGCGCAGGACGACTCGATCAGTGAGCTATTACGCTTTCTTTAAAGGATGGCTGCTTCTAAGCCAACCTCCTGACTGTCTATGCCTTCCCACTTCGTTTCCCACTTAGCAATAGTTAGGGACCTTAGCTGGCGGTCTGGGTTGTTTCCCTCTTGAGTCCGGACGTTAGCACCCGGTGCTCTGTCTCCCACGCTGCTACTTGCCGGTATTCGGAGTTTGCAATGGTTTGGTAAGTCATCATGACCCCCTAGCCATAACAGTGCTCTACCCCCGGCAGTAATACGTGAGGCACTACCTAAATAGTTTTCGGAGAGAACCAGCTATTTCCAGGTTTGTTTAGCCTTTCACCCCTATCCACAGCTCATCCCCTAATTTTTCAACATTAGTGGGTTCGGTCCTCCAGCACGTGTTACCGTGCCTTCAACCTGGCCATGGATAGATCACCTGGTTTCGGGTCTACACCCAGCGACTAGACGCCCTATTCGGACTCGCTTTCGCTACGCCTTCCCTATTCGGTTAAGCTTGCCACTGAATGTAAGTCGCTGACCCATTATACAAAAGGTACGCAGTCACCCCTTGCGAGGCTCCTACTGTTTGTATGCACACGGTTTCAGGATCTATTTCACTCCCCTTCCGGGGTTCTTTTCGCCTTTCCCTCACGGTACTGGTTCACTATCGGTCGATCACGAGTATTTAGCCTTGGAGGATGGTCCCCCCATCTTCAGACAGGATTACACGTGTCCCGCCCTACTTGTCGTACGCTTAGTTCCACAATCGAAGTTTCACCTACAGGGCTATCACCTGCTATGGCGGGGCTTTCCATCCCCTTCAGTTACTTCAAATGCTAAATCGTACAGGCTGCTCCGATTTCGCTCGCCACTACTTTCGGAATCTCGGTTGATTTATTTTCCTCGAGTTACTGAGATGTTTCAGTTCACCCGGTTCGCTTCCTCAGACCTATGTATTCAGTCTGGGATACTGCTTACGCAGTGGGTTTCCCCATTCGGACATCTACGGATCAAAGCTCGTTTGCCAGCTCCCCGTAGCTTTTCGCAGGCTACCACGCCCTTCTTCGCCTGTGATCGCCAAGGCATCCACCATGTGCACTTAGTCGCTTGATCCTATAACCATAAAGGCTATAAGACGCTGATTTACTTGTAGCGTTTGTGCCGTTCTTCACTTGTTGCACTCAATCCCCTGAGCCAATTAAATAAATTTAATCAACCAAAGAACCAAATGCGCTTGAGTTTGAACAAATTAATGCAATCACAACCCGTTATCAATTAACACTCATCAACAGCGCCTCACCACTCGCCCCGAAGGACCCGCCCGAGAGCGTTCGCAGTAAAGCTTGTCCATGAGCACCAACCAAAAACTTTCGTTGTGCTTCTTCCAGATTGTTAAAGAACAAGGTAAAACCGGTACTACTTCACCATCATCAAACCCTAGCCACGAAGGCTAGAACTCAACGCTTAATGCATCAACCACCTCGCCCCGCTCTTGCGGAACTCGGCACCGCTTGCACTGAGCGTTGAACTCTATGGTCTCAATCAATTTAAATGGTGGAGGATGACGGGATCGAACCGACGACCCCCTGCTTGCAAAGCAGGTGCTCTCCCAGCTGAGCTAATCCCCCCATAACCCTGGTGGGTCTGGATGGATTCGAACCATCGACCCCCGCCTTATCAAGACGGTGCTCTAACCGACTGAGCTACAGACCCGGTCGAGATCCAGCAAAACGCTACTACCCTTGCTTCTTCTAACCAACAACCGATAAGTGTGGACGCTTTCGCTTCGTGACGCTCGCTTTTTCTGAAAGGAGGTGATCCAGCCGCACCTTCCGATACGGCTACCTTGTTACGACTTCACCCCAGTCATGAACCCCACCGTGGTAATCGCCCTCCTTGCGGTTAGGCTAACTACTTCTGGTGAAACCCACTCCCATGGTGTGACGGGCGGTGTGTACAAGACCCGGGAACGTATTCACCGCGACATGCTGATCCGCGATTACTAGCGATTCCGACTTCATGTAGT
>CAILNN010000173.1 GCA_903835555.1 uncultured Verrucomicrobiota bacterium | reverse complement strand
GGATACGGCCCGAGAAATCGCTCGCCATTGAAGTGGATCATGTGGTTGGGATCCTCGGCGATCCAGACTTCGGATTCCCAGGCAATCTGTGCGACGAAGGTCTGCATGGTGCGGCGGTTCTCGAAGGCAGTGACGAACACGAGGCCCGCTTTGCAACCGTTGAACAGGTCTTTGAGTTCCTTGCGGCGCTTGCCATCCACCGGGCCAGCGCTGGTGACGGCTTCGATGAGAAGGAGCCAGTTCTTGGTGCGGTAGTGGACGATGACATCGGGAATCCTGGCGGCGGAATCCAACGTGACGCCGAGCGCGGCCAAGCCGGCGCTTTCCAGATGGACGAATTTGTTCTCAGTGTCGCCGATGTAGAGGACAATCCCACCGGGTGCGAAGGTGGGGCAGAAGTGTTCGATGATGGCCTTGATGAGCGGATTCTGCCCGCCGGGTGATAGCGCGACTTGGGATCCATCGGGCAGCTTGACGGGCACTCGGGCGAGGTCACGTTTCCGTGAAATCTCGTGCTTGAGCGCTTCGCGACTGGCGAGGTAATGCCGCAGGGCGGGAGTCCATTCTAGGGTTCCGAACCGGCGGAAGAGTGCGAGGGCGGTCGGTTCGATCTGATATACCGTCTTTCCGCTGTTGGTTGGGCGATTGGGGTCGTCGGGGTTGCGCAGCAGCAGGCCTTCTTCGACGAAGAACTTCACCGCGTCGTCGCGAATGGTTTCGCGCGTATTTGGCGCGTAGCGGTTGCCGTAGGCGGTCGCGATGAAGTCGATGATGGGGGTGATGCCACGGAGAGGAGCCTGCGCGTCGGTCCATGCGGCATCCGGTTGGAGGTCGAGCATTGCAAGCAACGTGTAGGCGGCGGTTTCATTCCGCTGCTTCGGACCGAACTGCAAAGCCGTGAGCCCTTCGATGGTTTCGGCGAGCCGCCTTTTCCGGGCGGCGGCTTTGCGGTTGGATTTATCGGCAGGCATGAAGGTGCTTGGTGACGAGTTGGTCGATTTCGTCCTGCGAGAGGTCGAGGGATTTCATTTCGCGTCCCATCGCTTGGAGGGTGTCGCGGTCGGGATAGGCGAGCGTGCGCAGGTCGGTGGCGTTCACTTGGGTGTGACCGCTGAAACGCCGGAAATACTGGTCAACGACGGTGGAGTTCAGGAAGGCGTAGAGCCCGACGGCCAGGGTGCGCTCCAAGCCATGCCCGCTGGCGTGGAAGTAATTCAGGTGATTCTCGAAGCCGACCCACTTTGTTTTCACCAAGTCCGGGTCGAACAGGCAGGCCACGAGGCGGCGGCGCTCTTCTTTCGACGTGAAGCGTTTCGTGAGCAGATACACGCCGGAGGGCACGAGCCACGGGCGTGTTTCGTCGTTGTCGAGGATCGCGTTGGGCTTGCGGGCTTCGAGCTTGGGCCAATGGACGGTGCCCCCAATGAAATGGCAGGGATAGAGAAGCGGCACGGTACCGTGTTCGGGTTCCTTGCGCAGGGCATCCTTGTGGCGGAAATCGACGACGCGCCCGGTGGAGACAGTCACGCGCAGCGAGGCGAGGCTGGAGCAGAGGCCGTCCATGGTTTCCTTGGCCGTGGCGTGGCTGGCGCTGGAGGGAATGTGGATGAACCTCTCGGCGTCATGCGGTTGGACGATTTCGGCGAAAGGAAACACCGTTTCGGTGATTTCGTCGCCATTCTCGCCACTGCTACTTGAGATGAGAATATCTCGTGGTTGGTTCCGCCCCTTCACTGCATGGAAGATGATGTTTTCCTGCAGCACACTGTCCTCGCGGAAGGCGGCTTGGCGGGATTCAAAGACGTGGAGCCGCCGCAACTCAAATTGGCTCAAGAAGTCTTCGCGGAATGAGCGGAAGTAAGGGCCGTTGCAAAAACTCCGTGGCGTGATGCCAACGAGTTGACCGCCCGGAACGAGCAGCCGCTGGATGAGCGCGATGAAGCCCGTGTAAAGGTTGCTGGTTTCGACGCCAACGGAACGCAGAGCACGTCGCTCTGGGGAATCTGCGCTGATCTTGCGATATGGCGGATTGGCGATGGCGGCATCGAAGGCCGACGGATCCGTGCTGAACAGGTCACCCGCGAGACGTGACGACATTTTCTGGACGAAGTCGGCGGAATGAATGCTGAAGTTGAAGCGAATGCCCGCATCAGAGCAGAGCCTTTCGCACTTACACATATTTGCGGCCAATGCGTCGAGGATTTGTTCGTCAACCTCGTAGAGGGTTGCCTCGATGGCCCGAACGCTGCCGCGCTTTGCACAACACCGGGAAACGAATGCAACGGTGAGTGAGCCAGATCCAGCCCCAGCATCGAGCAGGCGCACCGTTCGCGGAAGCGGCCCGAACATCGATGCCATGAAGTCGGCCACAGGCGTCGCAGTGAGGAACTGTCCAAGTTCCTCCTGGCGACTTCTGGGGTTTTCCACGGCCGCGAATTTCATGGGGTCACGCTACGAAGCTGAGCTTCGCTTCGCCATCAAACAAACGGAGAGGACGAAGTTGGCCATGCTTCGTGATAGCCGAGAAAATCTACGATTGTTGGCTCCACGAGAACACTAGTTGACGGGAAATGGTACGATTTTCGGCCCAGCAGACCAGTCGAAAGCGGTCCGGCTCCACGTAATTTGGCTCGTGGGGTTCGCCCCGGACCTTGCGCCGCGTTCCCGGAGGTGTTCCGAAAACCCGTGACTGGATGCCTCGCCGTGGGTATTCACTCGCCGCCCGCAGCCGATTCAACCGGCTCAACTCGACCTGTTTGTGGCTCCGGTAAGTCCTGCCGCCACGAAGGTGCTGGGTGAATTCGGCATATTCTCGCATACCATCAGTTGAGTTTCACCCAAGCTAAACTGGCAGGTTTTTCGCGCATTCTTCTTCTGCCAATGCTGGCAGACGGCATTGGTCAACCGACACTTTCACTGACACCCCTGGCAGCCCATTTGCCGCTTGTTGCGGCGGAAAAACCGGAGTCGGGAGTAGTTCGCGTCATTTTGAACCCATCCGAGGGGGCAGCGTCACCGGCTCATTCCAGAGCCTTTCAGGCTCTGGTTAATCGCGGACAACGGAGTCCGGAAGGTCATTCTGATCGCCTGGATGTTTGGGAAAATGCCTCGCAAGTTCGACGCCTGCTTCACGGATCCCTGCCACGACGGCACCTGTCAATTCGTTTGCCTTGAGCAATCCGCTCATGGCCGCCGCAGTTCGATCCCAAAACTCCTGACCGCAGCGCTGGTGGATTCCATCGTCGCCGATGATGGCAAAACGCCGCGACCGCGGGGCAAAATAAAGGAGGACGCCATTGCGTTCAGGCGTCTGATGCATCCGGAGCTTGACAAATTGTCGCCGCGCCTCGGCCATCGGATCGTGCGGAGAATGCCTGGTCACGAACACGCGGATTTCCCCGGATGTTCGGGCTTCGGCCTCCCGGATGGCCGCAACGATGATCTCGTCCTCAAGCCGTTCTTTGAAATCGTTTGGATGCATGATTGGCCATTCTTACCATGAACCCGAAGCTCCGCCGCCGCCAGAATCGCCTCCTCCTCCGCTGAATCCCCCCGAATCTCCTCCACCTCCGCTGCCACCAACCCAACCCCCGCCCGAGCCTCCGCCAACCAAACCGGCGACAGCGTACCCCCACCCACCGCGTCGTTGGCTCCTGAAAACAAAGAAAATGAACGCGACAATCGCGAGCCCAAACAATATGGCGAAAAAGCCGTTACTGCCGCTCTCTCCTCTATCAGCGCCGGTCGATCCCGTCCCCATATACTCGCCCCGAACCGCCGCCATGATCGCATCAGCACCGGCCTTCACCCCTCCATCGTAGTCGTTGTTCCGGAATCGCGGCTGAATCTCATCCCGAATAATCCGTCCCGCCAGCGCGTCGGGCAACGCTCCTTCAAGGCCCCTTCCGACCTCAATCCTCAATCGCCGATCGTCGACAAAGATAGCCAGCAGCACGCCGTTGTTTGTTCGCGCTTGCCCAATCTTCCAGGACCGAAAGACTGCATTGACATAATCTTCCAGCGCTACGTCCGGCGGAAGTTTGCGTTCGATCCAAACAACGATCTGCGAAGAGGAATCGCGCTCAAACTGCGCGAGCCTCAGGGACAGTTGGGCGCTCGTCGTGGCTCGAAGAATCCCCGCCCGATCGGATATGAAAGTATCCGGGGGAGGCGGGAGCTGCGGTGCACCCGCCATCTTGAAACCCAAGATCAGCCCGGTGAGCAAAGCCAGCCAGGCACGATGCACTAGTGGAACATCTGTCACTTCGCGGGAGTTCCGAAGTTAAACTCGACCGCCGGGGCTTTCTGGGCGGCCGCGTCCGATTGAAAATAAGGCCGCGGCATGAAACCGCCCAGCCGCGCGACCACAACGCCGGGGAATTGTTGCACCGATGTGTTGTAGCTTTGGACTGCGGTGTTGAAGTCATGCCGAGCCACGGCGATGCGATTCTCCGTTCCTTCGATCTGCACCTGAAGGTCCCGGAACCCAGCGCTCGCCTTCAAGTCCGGATACTTCTCCGAGACCACCAGGAGGCGGGAGACCGCGCTGGCCAACTGTCCTTGTGCGGCTTGGAACTTTGCGAATTCCTCGGCGGTTTCCGGTGCCTGACCCGGCGTCATCTTGAGCTGGCCCACAGATGCACGGGCTTCGGTCACCTCCTTAAGAACGGACCGTTCGAAATTGGCAGAACCCTCGACCGTCTTGACGAGATTCGGAACCAAATCATACCGGCGCTGATACTGGGTATCCACTTGCGCCCATGAGCGATCGACCTCCTGTTTCCGGCTGACCATTCCATTGTAGGAGCCACATCCCCCGACACCGACGGCGAGCACTCCGAAGACAATCGCCGCCATGACGATGATGAGAACCTTTTTCATTCTGGCTAATCCATAGCATTTCCAGCGGGCGAGTCACGTGGAACTTCGGTACCATTTTCAACGGCAGTACTGCGATTTCCGCCGAACCAATGAAAATCCGTAGCGGGCGGGACGATCGCGCGAGCGTCTGGAGTACGGTATCCCATTAGAAAAAGCCTTCTTCAAGACTCGTCCTTTGGGATGCGGGCAATCAACGACCAACCTTTAAGTTTTCGCACGAAGACCGAGCGCATTCCAGGCACGAACCGCCCGCATTCAGCCATCCACTCGAACCGCTCCACTTCGACCCGCATCTTTTGCAGCCGCAGGACATTAAGCGAATTTATTTCCCCACGTCCGCGGGTTGACATGGCGGTCCCCGCCGAAACCACGAGTGCCTCAAAGCCCGAAAGTGCGTACCGGTTACCAGTGCCCGCCGTCCAACTGATGTGCAGATGCCCGGCCAGCAGAACGTCGACCCCGCACTGCGCAAACATCGCCATCGCTACCTTGGCTCGCCCCACGCGTTCGCCGACGTCGATTTGGTGCGGGACATCAAACAGGTGGTGGGTGACGCTGACTCTGATCACTTCGTCGCTCACCCTTGCGAACGCCTCCCGCACCGATGTTGGTAATTGATCATACGTTGCAACTGTTTGGTGGGTTCAAGGTTGCAGACGTGAGACCTTGAGCAACATGTCTCGAATGGTCGATGGCGGATATGGGGTAAACACCCCGTCAGAACGGTAAAACTGGGCGCAGCCACCCGCACCGGATGGCCAGTGTCTTCAAGTGCCTTGGCCGTTCCGAAGGAGTTACCGCCGAGACGCCCGAACCGATGACCGCCAGGCCCAAAAAGGTGAGTCGCGTTGCTGGAAGCGACGAGTATTTTCCCCGTCGACATCCACCACTTCCTGGACCTTGAAACTGCGCTCAAACAGTTGGAGTCCATGAGGCCAGCCGCCACGCAGTTGCCGGGATTGTTTGAGGGCACCGAGGAGCAACGAAGCCCCCGCCTGTTTTGGTCAGCAGATAGGCAAATGCATTTTGAAAACACGGCCTAATGCCAGCCGTTCG
>CAILNN010000172.1 GCA_903835555.1 uncultured Verrucomicrobiota bacterium | reverse complement strand
TTGGATAGCCAGCGATGACAATGGAGAGCTGTGGTTGAGCACGTCCAATGATCCCGTTAGCGGTCGTGTGATCGCCTCGGTCCCCGGTTGGACCGCTTCCGAGGCATGGAATACCTATCCAAGCCAAAAATCCGTCCCGATTGCGTTGGTCGCGGGGCAACGGTATTACATCAAAGCCCTGCATAAAGAAGGTGGCGGTGGCGACAACTTGGCGGTGGGGTGGGCTAAGCCTGGAGAAGACACCTCCAACCCTTCTGAAGTCATTCCAGGCGCTGATTTGGCTCCGTGGGCCGCCGATCCGAATTATAACAGTGCGCCCGATCTTCATTTGCCGAGCGGCGCTTCACTTGCAGAAGCTCCTGCCAGTCTGCACCTGACTGCGACATTTTCCGACGATGGCAAACCCCTGCCCATAAATCCTGCCAACCCGTCCCCGCAAGATTCCAATAAGCTACGCTGGTCCTGGACGGAAGTGTCCTCCCCCATCGCAAGCGGGGGCGTAACATGGTCGGGGAATGCTCGTTCCGGAGAAGCATTCACCTATGCTGGTTCTCCTAACGCCCCGGGAACAGTTTTCACCTCCGATCCCACGGCGAACTTCGATGTTCCGGGAAACTACATCCTTCAGTTTTCGGTGACCGACGGAGCAAAGACCAATAGCGGACAGGTCAAAGTCGTTGTGAAATCGACGGGCATCTATCGGAGCCTCGGTTACGCCTACCTCTCGCCCGTCCCACGCGCCGAATACTCGTCACCTCAGACTCGGTATATCCTTATTCGATTAAAGGACGTCGCTCCGACGAATTTTGCCAATTTCAGCAGCTTCGTCTCGGTGACCGGGGCACAGAGTGGTGTCCATGCCGGACAAACTGTACTCGCCAGTGATGGTCGGACGGTGCGGTATATCATGAACACCGATTTTGCCGTCAATGAAGCCGTCACAGTGTCGTTGACTCCGTTATTGCTTCCAGGAGCCACCGGCAGCCTGAGCAACTTTCAATACCAGTTCTACGTCTCCGGTTATTTCCCGGATGAAGGCCAAATCACGGCGCGTGGTGATACGCCTCCCGCAATGGGGAAATCCCGGGCATTTGACGGCAATCTGCAAACAGAGTGGTTCGACTCCGTCGTTCCGGACGGGCAGGGCACCGCCAGCTGGATACAATTCGTTTATCCCGGACAGGAAACGCATATCGTCAACGGGTACGCGATTGCTTCTGCGACTGACAATCCCGCAGACGACCCGGTCGCCTGGAATTTTTATGGCATCGATTTGGATGGAAGTTTGGTGCTCCTCGATCAGCAGGTTGGTCGTTCTTTCTCGCAACGTTCCCAGTGGCTCACCAATAGCTTTAACAATTCGACGGACTTTCGTGGCTATCGATTGGAGATTACTCAGGTCGCGGCTCCACAAACTGCGACGGGCGTGGCCATCGGTGAGATTCAGTTGTTTAAGAATCCAGGTTCTATTTTGCGTGAATACTGGACCGATGTTCAGGGGGTTGCGGTCAGTGACCTGACCAGCGATCCCCGGTTTCCCGATCAGCCGACCGGTCGAGAGCTATTGCCCACTTTTGAAGGGCCAATCAACTGGGCGGATAACTACGGTGCCCGGTTTCGTGGATACCTGACTCCTTCGCGAAGCGGTAATTACACATTTTGGATAGCGAGTGACGATGCGAGCGAGCTATGGCTGAGTACCGGCGACAATCCTGATCATCGCACGCTCATTGCTTCCATGCCGACTTGGGGCAATCCACGCGAATGGAACAAAGACCCGGCCCAACAGTCCGCCCCCATCTCGCTTGTCGGAGGAACTCGTTACTATATGGAAGCCCTCCACAAAGAAGGTGGAGGAGGGGATAATCTAGCCGTTGGTTGGGCAAAACCAGGACAACCCACTTCGGCTCCCTCCGAAGTGGTCCCTGGTGAAGTGTTAACCCCATGGCCAGTAACGACAGCCGGAGTCATTCCCCAGTTGATTCGCACACCCACGTCAGCCATCACCTCGACGCCAACCGCGACACAACGGGTTCAAGCCATTCGCCGGTCCATTGGCTTGACCAATCGGCCACACCTTGGCGCTGCCCCACAAATCATATTCCCCAACGGAGTCGCTGTTCCTTCGGACTTCCCGTTTATCAATATCACCGTTAATAATCATCCAGACCCGGACTATATCTTCCTCGACAATCGAGGCGGCAATGGCCAC
>CAILNN010000171.1 GCA_903835555.1 uncultured Verrucomicrobiota bacterium | reverse complement strand
TGCTCGATTAAGCGCGGTTGGTTGTTCACCCAGCCAAAGTAAAAATCCATCACCCCAGCCAGCAGCGGGTCGGGGGTGTAACCGGCTTGCATGAACTGAACCGCATCTTTTCGGTAGCCAGAACGTTCCAAGGCGAATTCCAAGTAGAAATCATTGCCCGGTTGCATTCCGACTCGCTTGCCCAACAGGTCTTTGATCGTGGCTTTGTGGGTGGACCGTTGATTTTTGGGAATGCTGGTATCGAGGCCAATCCAGGAGATGGGCGCATTTTTTTGGATCGCAGCGATGGCGATCACATCCGAACCGGTGGGACTGTTGCGGAGATGCAAGACAAAGCTGGCTCCAGTCGGAACGCCAATGTCGACTTTGTTGGCGACCAGGAGCTGTAGGGCATCGATCCCGGGACCACCCGGGACCAATTCAACGTCAAGTCCTACCTGATCAAACCATTTCTTCTCCTGAGCCAGATACCAGGGGGCAATTTCGTCATTGAACACCCACGGCATCGAGATTTTCAGCGACTCACGCTTCGGGGCCGATGGCGGCGGTTCACCGGCTTTGGGCAATAACTCGTTGGTGAAGTAATTGGTCGCCGGAATCCGTTCCCGGACCAACGCGAGTGCTTGGTCGTAGCTCATGGCCGGGCCAACCGAGGCGACGGCATTGGTCGACGCAGCGGCGGGAGCGGTCGATTTTGAATCACCGCACCCGGATAATCCGAGCCCTAAAACCAAGAGACCGAGCTGAACACAGACGAGCAAACGCGCCATTGGCAAAACATTGGAGTCAAATCGGATTCGGTCCAGTTCAATCCGAGGCGGTGCTGACGTCCAGTACCTCGGTGACGCGCGGCAGCCTCTTGGACTGCGATTGTCCTCTACCGCTTTTTGCCTCGGGACCTAACGAACGCGCCAGTCAACTCCTGCCGCTGTCGATTTCACGGTCGTTTCCAAAGCGCCAGAGGGCTGGCGCAGTCCAAGACCTGGCGGACATCCCCTTGCTCCAAAGCTCGGGAGGTGCCTTGGACCGGGGTAGCCACGTCAAAAATGCCGTACCGGAAGGAAAAAACATTGCCGCGCGGGAAGCAACCGCACCAATATTCACTTAGCTTCCGATGTCCACCAAAGACCATCCCGTTTGGAGCGTTTACGACGAACTGCGAACTGCCCGGCTCAATGTCAAGTACTTGCAGCGAGAGATCGCCGTGATCGATCGCTGGAACAAATTTCAGGAAATTATTGCCGCCGTGTCGACATCTTCGGCCATCGCGGGATTCTCCTTTTGGTCGAGTGCCTGGGGTGGATGCGTTTGGAAAGCCATTGGCGGTTTGGGGGTCGTGTTTTCTGCGCTCAAACCAATCCTACGCCTATCAGAAAAGCTCAAGGACAGGCGGGCATTACTGGCCGGTTACTCGATCCTCGAATTCGATTTGCAACGCGTCCGCGACGACATCGCCTTTCGAAGGCGATACGATGAGGATATCCGAAAGCAAGTAACCAAAGCCCTGCAGCGCAAAGCAGAATTGGTAAAACAGGGAGTGCCGACTGGGCAAAACAAACAGCGCATTCGCATCTGCCAGGAGGAGGTGGCCCGGGAGTTGCCGGCCTCGGCCTTCTATGTTCCACCGGAAAGTCCGGACGAGGAAACCCACCCGACCAAATCCAAAGGCAAGGCGGGCAAAGCGTCAAATTGAAGGCCACCCATTTCCCAGCTTAACGATCCGAATTCAATCCATTCCAAGCCATGCCTGACGAACCATATCCGCTGCCGCCGGTTCCTCCCCCACCTCCGCCTCCTTCCGCTTCTTTGCCCGTTGATTTTGAGCCGTCGATTGGAGATTCGTCCGAGGAAGAACCGGAACCGACCTTGGGTTTTAAAGTCCGGGAGGAGCACGTAGAGCCGGAAAGGCCTTGGGATCGGATTTAGTCCGAGGGTGGTCTGCGCCTTTGCCGGGTCGATTGGGCTAAGGTCGTCTTTCCCGCCTTTCTGCTTGGGAACAGGTTATGGCCGCGTGGGATCAGCGTCGGCTCACGACCGACGACTACGGGGTAGTCGCCGCTCGTGAGGCGGCGCACTCTCTAATTGGCCGTTACCCGTTATTGGGCAGATCGGCGGGTTTTCGGCCTTGGGGCCTGGCGGTTGGGCGGGGCTGTCGAGAAGGGTGTTGGGTCCCGGTCTGTTTTCAAGCCTTTCTGCACGGAAACGGGTTGTGGCCTCGTGGGATCAGCGTCGCCTCACGAGCGACGGCTACAAGGTTACCCTGCCCCGGTCTTCAGGTCGCGGCGGTCGCCTTGGTCTTTGACCAGGGTGCCAAGGTACGGGAGGCTGGACAGGTCCAGATTGCGGAGATTGTTTTCTTCGATACCTCCAGCGGTTGCCAACACTCGGAGCCAGACCAGGAACTCGGCGGTCGATGGGACTTTGCGAAGGCCACGAGAGCGCAGGGTCATGAATTTATCGATGGCCACGTTGATGATGCCCTCGGACAAGGCGGAAAACTCCTGGCGTCGGGATTTTAAAATATCACGCAGCAGGTGCTCGTTAAATTCGATGTGATGGAAGACACATCGGCGGAGGAATGGTTCGGGCAAGCGGCGCTCACTATTGGAGGTGATGACCACAATGGGCCGATGGCGTGGCTCTGCTCGGACTTCCTCTCCGGTGTCAGGGCAGACGATATGCATCTGATCCAGCTCATGGAGCAAGTCGTTGGGAAAATCGCGCGGAGCCTTGTCAATTTCGTCGATCAGGACGACTCGCGGGCTGCCCGTCTCTTTTGCGGCTGCGATGGCCTCCCAGAGATGACCCATCTTGCGGAAGCGCGTTTTGTCGATTGAAGGGCACTCCAGACCGCTTGTCCTGGCCGGAGCATGGGCTTCCTGGAAATAGCGGATGGTATCGAAGGTATAGAGGAGATCGCGGGCGGTACTGGTCGAGCGAACCTGGAAATGGAGCACGCTGCCGAGGCCTAGTTTCCAAGCCAAATAGTAGGCTGCCTGGGTTTTGCCGGTACCGGGGTCGCCGGTGATGAGGAGGGGGTCGCCGACGCAGAGGGCGGTATTGATTGCGACTGCCAGTTCAT
>CAILNN010000170.1 GCA_903835555.1 uncultured Verrucomicrobiota bacterium | reverse complement strand
GTAGTGTCCCCCAAGACGGCATAGGAACGGGCGACGGCCCCCAGCATCATTCCATTCCACGAGGCCAGGACCTTGTCATCGCGGTGCGGACGAATTCGCTTAGAACGAGCCGCGCGCATCTTCGTTTGGCTGGAAGCCAATTGAGCGGTCTCCTCGGGTTTCAACTTACCGCCGACCTGGCTGAGAATATTTTGTCCGGTCAGAGGGTGAGGATGAGAGTGGTCGACAAAGTTTCCTTTTTCCGTGATGCCATAATAATGGACCACCAGCTTGAATTCTGCGGGAGAAAGGAGGGTGCGTAGCTCCTCAACGGTCCAGCAGTAGAATTTGCCTTCGTGCCCTTCGCTATCGGCGTCTTCGGCAGAATAAAACCCACCCTCGGGATGGGTCATATCGGTGGCGAGGTAGGCAAGAATATCGCGCACGACATCCGCGTGGCGCTTTGAGCCGTCGACCAGGTAGGCGTCTAGGTACAATTGGACCAACTGTGCCTGGTCATAGAGCATTTTCTCGAAGTGGGGCACCAACCACTTTTCGTCGACGGAGTAGCGGGAAAATCCGCCGCCCAATTGATCGTGAATGCCGCCAGCGGCCATGCCGTCGCAGGTTTTCAAGACCGCCTGGGTGGCGTCATTTTCATGGAAGCGGCGGGCGTACCGGAGGAGGTACAAGGGAACGCTGGGCCGGGGAAATTTTGGCGCACCGCCAAAGCCACCATGTTGGGAGTCAAATTCATGGAGGTAGGTTTGGCCGGCTCCGTGCAATTCCCGCTCTCCGGTGGGAAATGCGTTTTCGGAATCGAAGGATGCTGCGGCCCGAAGGCGTTCAGTAATATCTGCTGCGGAAGCGACGAGGTCGGCCTGCTTCGTTTTCCAGAGTTCGACAATGCGCTCCAGCAATTGCCGAAAGCTCATCCGTCCGTATTTGGGCGCGGGTGGGAAATACGTGCCGCCGTAAAACGGCTGGAGTTCGGGTGTCAGGAAAACGTTCAAGGGCCAGCCGCCGGAGCCGGTGGTGGACTGAACGAAACTCATGTAAATCTTGTCGATATCGGGTCGTTCCTCCCGGTCGACCTTGATATTGACGAAATGCTCGTTGAGGTATGCGGCTGTGGCTTCATCCTCGAACGTCTCGCGTTCCATCACATGGCACCAATGGCAAGTGGAATAGCCAATGCTCAGGAAGATCGGTTTGTGCTGGCTCCGCGCCAAAGCCAGGGCTTCGTCTCCCCACGCGTGCCATTGGACCGGATTATGGGCATGCTGGAGGAGATAGGGTGATTTCTCCAGCGCCAAGGCATTGGTGTACTTGGGAGAAGCAGAGTTGGTTTCGCTCACGGTGGTTCGACGATAGCCGGAATCCAGCCATTGAAAAGCAACGCCTAGCGGTTGTGGCGTCGCCCTTTAGGAGGCTCCGGTGGGGGCTCGGACAGGTTTTCGGCCTCTTCGCGGATCGACTGCAAGGTCTCCACCATGGCCAGGGCCGTTTGGGCGGCTTCGGTTCCACGATTGGTCGTTTTGTCGAGACAGCGAGCTTTTGCCTGGGCTTCGGTCGTGACAGTAATGACCTCATGGATGATGGGAACGCCGGTGGTCCAACTGAGCTCCATCAAGGCTTGGGTCACTGCCTGGCCGATTTGCTGCGCATGGTTGGTCTCCCCCTGCCAAATCAAACCCAGGCAGATAATCGCGTCGGGCTCACAGTCATCCCGCTCCAGCAATGCTGAGGCCGTAACCGGAATTTCAAAGGCACCCGGGACGCGGAATACCTCCAAAATGGCACCCGAGGGTTTCAGGACTTCCGTGGCGGCGGACACGAGGCCGTCGACGTATTCGTGATTATAACGCGACGCCACAATGGCTATACGGCCTTGGAAACGCGGTGTTGCAAGATGACCTGTTTTCTTGAGCATGGCCGGAAAGGTAGGCATCCAGGAGGCAGAGGCGAACGGAAAAAGGCCGGAGATTGTTCAGGGCGACCGCACGCGATAGAATTTCTGCTTCAATGCCGTGGACAGCGGTACGGTGAAAGGCGTGACTGCGTTCCTGGTGATAGTCCACGGCCCCAGCACGTTTGTGGCTTCGTACAAGATGCCGCCCGACCAGGTGAGTTGGAAGCCCCCCGGGCTAATCAATTGAGCGGTCAACACCGGCAGTTGGTCATATACGTGGACATAATCCACCTGCAACTCGCTCGGAAATGGCGTGCTCCCATTGGGCGCACCGCCGTAGTCGCCAGGTCCGCTGACCGCCAGTTGCAACAGGAAGAAAAATGGTTGGTCGAACGGTGCCGGGTAGGCATTGCGTCCGGTCGCCGCCCCCCAGTTCGTCCACGTTTGCACATTCATCCCATCCACCTGCCAAATGATCGCGTTGCTCGTCCACTGAACTCCATAGGTGTGAAAGTTTCCGGCAGTATCGCCCGGGGTCGGGAATTCGTTTTGCAACGTCTGGAACGTGTCATTGCCGCTGACGTCGGCATAATGAATCGTCCCCTGGACCATGTTGGGTAATCCGCCGACATTTTCCGGCACGTCAATTTCCCCGCAATAGGGCCAATTGATGCCGGGGTCATAATTCTGCCCCAACATCCAGAATGCTGGCCAGAAGCCCTGCCCGTCCGGCATCCGCATCCGCGCTTCAATATGCCCATACTGCTTGGTATACAACCCTTCGGTCCGCACCTGCCCGGAGGAGTAGCGGTAACCGCCGTAGCCATCCTGTTGGGCAACGAGATGGAGCATTCCGTTGGCCACGTAAACGTTGTTCGTCCGGCTGGTATAAGTGTTCTGTCCGCCGGTCGTATTGCCGACGAAGGCGTGCCACTTCGTAGTATCGAGGATGGTTTCATCGAAGTCGTCACCCCAGACCATCGCCCAGCCTGACGGCACGGTGAGGGTTGCCACCGCACTGGTGACGGCACCTGTGTTATTGGACACGATCACCCGGTAAGGCATCGCCCAATTGGTGGTCGCATTGAAAATCGTCAGCAGGTTGCTGGTCGCGCCTGAGATCGCAGCACCATCCACCAGGTTTGTATAGGTCCCGCCTGAACCAGCCTGCCATTGGTAACTCATCGGTGCGGAACCGACGGCTCCCACGCTGAAGGCAAGCTGAGCGCCGATATAATTCGTTTGCGAAAGGGGCTGGGCCGTGATCACCGGCGGCATTGACGGAGGCGCTGATGGAGGAACCGCTAACAGCCGCACATTGTCAAAATCCCAGAAGGTCGTGCCCGCGCTGCCGGGGTCTTAGAATAATATAATGATGTCCCCTGGGGTGCCAAAATTGCCCTGCCCTGTGCTCTCATTGCCGGTAGCCGTGTAGCTCAGGGTGACGTCGGAGAATCTGTTCGCGGGCACATTGGCCCCAGCCACGAGGGTTTGGACTGATATCGGGTTGAAACTCGAGTCCCGGAAGCCAAAATTCGGACTCTTGGGATATGGTATGGTCGGCCACGAGCCGCCAAATGCCACTGTTAATTGGTAGGTCATGCCGGGCGTCCACTTGATTCCTGTATCCAAGTAAAGATAGCCATAAGCGCCAGGATATGGGCTGTAAATCTCCGCACTTTGGCTACCATTGATGCCAGGCGGCGGAAGCGCGGGATATCGTTCCGTGCCGGGATACAAGGTAAACGCTTGATAAGAACCAAAGCCCAACCTGCTCCAGCCCGACGGCGTTCCGGCCGTGTTGCCGGGGCCGGCGGTTACGGACGGACTCTCGAAAGAGTGGTTCGGAATTGGAATGCTGAACGCCTCGCTGCTCGACGTCAGCGAGGCGGGCGTGCTGGTCACCGCGCCAAAGCCATTGGTCACGATTACTTGATAAGCCAAATTCCAAAGAGCCGTGACGTAGGGGATAGTCAAGACATTGCTTTTTACGCCCGTGAGCGGGCCGCCCTCCAGCAGATTGGTGCTCGGGCCGCCCGGAGGCCCAGCCTGCCATTGGTAATTCAGCGGCATTGCCCCCGCCGCACCAACGCCGAACGAAGCCGAGAGACCATTGAAAGTTGAGTGCGAGATCGGTTGGGTCGCGATGACGGGCGGCGCATTGGTGGTCAGCAGCAACTGAAAACCGTTTACACAAGTGAAGGGTGACCCATTGGCATTGGCCGTGATGGTCAGCGCGTCACTCGTCAGCACGCCGGTAAAGGTGTTGTACGCGACTCCCAATCCGGCATTGATAGATCGCGAAGTGGCGGTGGTGGTTAGGGCGCTGCCCGAATTTCCCCCCTCCGCACCTGAAAGTCTTAAGGTGGCACCTTGGCCATTTGAGTCCCCAGCCGCATAGACCACTAAGGTCAGCATACTTCCTTCGTACTCCGACAAACCGGTAAGGCTAAACGTTACCGCGCTCGGCGAGGTGTAGCCATAAGCATAATCCTGCATTAATGCCGTGGTGCCGCGATCCATGGTGGTGCCGCCAATGTCGGTAAACGAGCCCTCGTCGGCGAGCTCCACCCCAAAACCACCATCGGTACGCCCGGTTGAATCCACCAAAATACCGGTTGAGGCCGTAATCGTATTCCAAATATCCCCTGCACTGCCCAAGATGGCCGGGCCATTTTGAGTCGCCCCCGAGCCGAAGTCACCGGAAATGAGGATGGTTGCCGGATCCACGGTCAAAGTGGCAGAACTGCTGGTGACCGATCCATAGTTGTTGCTCAAGATCGCCCGATAAGTCAGCGCCGAAGGGCTAAATTCTTCAAGGCCGAATAGGAGCGGAAGGCGGAGTTTCCGCCTCAGCAAGTGCGGACTCGTTCTGAGCACGCCAACGTTCAAGTCGTTCCTTGATCTTTTTTTCCGTCCCTTGATCTCCCGGCACATAATATCGGCGCACTTCTGGCAAATAGGCCTGGGGAACAAAGCTTCCTGGAAAATCGTGGGCGTATTTGTAACCCACACCGTGCCCCAACCGTTCGGCCCCGGCATAGGCGGTTGATCGCAGGGCATCGGGGATGGCCAGGGTTCGCCCCTCTCGAACATCTCTTAATGCCGCATCGATGGCAGTAATGGCTGAATTGCTTTTGGGAGCCGTGGCGATGTAAAGAGTGGCTTCGGCGAGAGGGATTCGGGCTTCAGGCCAGCCGATAAACTCGGCGGCTTGCTGTGCCGCCATGGCGAGAACCAGTGCCATCGGATCGGCCAGCCCCACATCCTCCGCCGCGTGGACCACCAACCGTCGCGCGACAAAGCGTGGGTCTTCACCGGCGTGAATCATTTTGGCCAGCCAGTAGAGGGCGGCATCGGGATCGGAGCCCCGCATCGATTTGATGAAGGCGGAGATGGTGTCATAGTGAGCATCGCCGTCTCCATCATAGACAACCGCCTTTTTCTGAATGCATTGTTCGGCTACGGCCAAGGATATATCGGCATATCCGTCCGGGCCGGGAGGCGTCGTCAGGGCGGCTATTTCCAGCGAATTCAATGCCTTGCGCCCGTCACCATCAGCCACGCGGGCGAGGTGACGAAGGGAATCATCGGACACCCGAAGGCGGAGGTGGCCCAATCCACGTTCCGAGTCTGTTAATGCCCGTTGGAGGAGCATCAACAACTCGGCTTCACTCAAGGGCCGCAGTTCAAAGATTTGGGAACGGGAGACGAGAGGCGAATTGACGAAGAAGAACGGGTTGTGAGTGGTGGCTCCGATGAGCCGGACCACCCCGCTTTCCACCTCCGGAAGCAAAACATCTTGCTGGGCTTTATTAAACCGATGTATTTCATCAATGAACAGGATGGTCGGTTGCCCCGAGTGATGGAGCCGATGAGTTGCCGTCTGCAGAACTCGACGCATGTCAGCGACATTGGATTCCACGCCACTCAACCGCTCAAACCGATTGCGAGTCTGACCTGCGATGACCTGCGCCAGCGAGGTCTTGCCTGTGCCCGGGGGCCCATAAAAGATGAGCGATTGAAGACGATCGGCTTCGATGGCCCGGCGAAGCAGCATCCCTGGGGCGAGAATGTGCGTTTGGCCAACATATTCGGCCAGATTTCGAGGGCGAAGACGGGCGGCAAGAGGGGCAGCGACGCTCGTTCCAGGTGCCGCATCGGCAGGCAACGAATTGGTCGGCATGGGCACCGAATCTCCAGAGTCGCGGTTCGACATACTGGGCGAAGTTGAGAAAAGGTCGGCCTGCGCCATAGCGAGTTGAGGATAAGCCGACCTTGGAGAACCAACTGATTGAGGCAATAAAAAACCCCACCATGGCCGTGAAAGACAGGCCCCATCTACCGATGAAACCAAGTGGGGACCGCGGGCACCGCTCGCCTTCCTATAAGGAGGCATGGCGTTAATTGCTTAACCGCTTACGTCCCCGTATTGCTTGTAAGGTCGAAGGGCGTTGTCTTGATGCACGCACCTGGCAGGGAAAATAACTTGGAGTTCCGGAAATCCGAAACGCCCACTGCTAAAAAGGAACGACCAGATCAAACTGGCTACAAGAGGACATTAGCCTCGGGAGCGGATTTTCACAAGGTCGATTCGATCATAGTCGATTGGTCGGTGCCTGCCGACCTCCCATACCTTGGTAATGCGCGGCAGCGTCTTGGACTGCGGTTGTCCTCTACCGTTTTTTGCCTCGGAACCTGAGGAGCCCACCAGCGAACTCTGGACACCGTCTATTCCACGGCTGTTTCTAAAGCGCCAGGTCCGCCAAACTCACGACCTTTTCCTCCCGAGTAGCCAATTGCTTGATCCGTGCCCGCACGCCATCCGGCGCGATTTCCAGCCGCACCGTAAAGCGTGAGGCGAATTCCTGGGCGCGCTTGAATTGTTTATCCCCTTTTTGCGGTACCAAGGAGTATTCGATGACATGCCCGGCATCGCGCAATCGCTGGACAACGCCGAGCGAGGCCGGGCGAAGTTGTTCATCCTCGATGAGGACCACCGCATCGACATTGGCGGTGAAGGCCGGAACTTTTTTTCGGGACTTGAGTAACTCGGCCAGCACGACATCACCCATGCCAAAGCCAAGGGCGGGAAGGTCTACCTTTCCGTCGGAAACTTGCTTGACCAGACCATCGTACCGTCCGCCGCCGGCGATGGCGCGGAATTCTCCCTTCCGGTCGAATGCCTCGAACACGATACCGGTGTAGTAGGCCAATCCCCGGATGATCCCGTAGTCCACTTGTGCGTAATCACTCAAGCCCCGGGCCGCTAGGTTTTGGAGCAATTGAGCCAGTTCAGGAGTCGGTTCACCGTGGTGCAGAAACCCTTGGACTGCGGACAGAGTTAATCCCAGCCCGGCCAGTTTTGGCCCCGAAATCTCTGCTGGCTCGCGATCGAGCTTGTCGACGATCTGGTAGAATTCATAGGCCCGGGCTGGATCGCCACCGGACCGTTCAAAAAATTGCTGCCAGGCTTGTCGTGTGCTCAATCGGATGACGAAATCCTCGGCGGTCAGACCGAGACCCCGCAAAACGTCGATGAGTAGAGAGACGACTTCGGCATCGGCTCCGGGTCCTGGTTCCCCAAATAGATCGCAATTGAACTGAAAGTGTTCCCGCAGCCGCCCCTTTTGCTGTTTTTCATAGCGGAACAGTTGGGGCATCGAAAACCATTTGATCGGCTTCTTATAACTTCGCTCGGCGGACGCCACCATGCGAGCGACCGTCGGGGTCATCTCCGGACGCATCGAGACTTCCCGTTTTCCTTTGTCGACGAAGTTAAACAGTTGTCCGACGATTTCGGCACCAGACTTATTGGTATAGAGCTCCAACGGCTCCAGCGGGGGACCATCGTACTCCCGGAAACCGTACCGGAGGGCGGTCTGGCGCCAGACGTCAAAAATATGCTGTCGCAGGTCGGCACTCCATGCATCGGGAGTGGGCAACGGCTCGGGGTAAAAATCGCGAAAACCGGGAAGGCGGTCCAACATTGAATGGCGATTCTACCGGAGGCAGCCCGTTGAGTAAAAGAGTCTGGTAACGGAAATTGACGGCGGGCATGCCCAAGCAGGTTGCTCCAGGCCAAGCCTCAAATCATAGGCCAGAATACACCCGATCAACGGCCTACCCTCGCCCAGGATTCGACTCCATCTACCGCTTGCTTGCGGATTTTACATCACTGCCCGGCGACAGACGCAGAACCGAGTCGCGCATCTCCTTGCCAGGCTTGAATTTGACCACCGACCGAGGGGGAATCGGGACATCCTGTTCCGGTTCATTGGGATTTCGACCGATTCGGGCTTTCCGAACCTTGACCTCGAAAACCCCAAAGTTGCGCAGCTCAACCGTTTCACCTCGGGATACGGCTTCGGAGATGCTGTCCAGAGTTCGCTGAACGACATCAAGGACTTGCTCCTGAGTCAAATTTGAATCCTCAGCGATGCGTACGACCAAGTCGCGCTTCGTCATAAATACGGGTCGGGTCGAAAAGTTTGGATGGACAGCGCTTTGGGCTCTGTCTTGCTTAACAGCTTAATAGACAGACTTGGAGGGAAGGTCAAGCGAGGAGCCACAGGGACTTTTTTTCGTCGCTCGTCCCCTCGATGTTGTAACAGCCCCCGGTTCGGCGGAGCCCCAACACCCACCCAATCGACCTGCGGTATCCAGGCCCTACGACTCCATGGCACTCAACTCGACAGGTTTAACACTAACGCCCAGTTTCTTGAGCCATTTCATCCCGGCTTGGATCTCCTCGGGTGCCCCTTCCAATTCCAGACAAACAATTCCGATCTCATCGGTGACGCTGGCTTGCCGCACATTGGTGATCAAAGCAAACTTGTGGGTCAGCTCCCAAATCACTGGCTTTTGAATCAGCCGCGGCGGGTACATCAGCCACAGACGGGATGTTTGCGGTTTGGCAAATTTCTCGCCCGCAGGTTTCTTGGGAGTAGCCATGTTCTGGGAACAGATTCAGTGAATGTCCAAGCGATCAACCGCCAGCCAGGTCAACCGCCAGCGATGGCAGGCTGAATCGTAACCTCGTCGCCCTCTTTGACCGGGGTCTCTTTGTTTTGAAGGAATCGAATATCCTCGTCGTTCACGTAAACCAGCACGAAACCACGGACCTGTCCATTGGCATCCAATAGACGCTCTTGAATGCCCGGAAACCTGGATTCGAGTTGGACAAAGGCGCTACTGATGGTGCCGGGTTGCACTTCAACCGTTGGCTGGTCCAAGGTCAATTTTCGAAGCGGGGTGGGGATGCGAATGGTGACAGGCATGGCAGATCGATTTCCGGAGAAGCATTGATGGCAGGATACCCGGACGCAAGTGGCAATCGATGGTGGATATGAGTCTGCGCATTTGGGAGGGACAGGTGGGGCGCAAGGAATTGTCCAGCGCTTTCGGGTTGCATTCCGCTTTGGGGCAAGCACCGTCACGGGCGCGATGTCGACGATCGATAAAGTACTGACTGCGGAGCAACTTCCTCAGTGGCGGGAGGCCTTGCGCCAATCAGGACGCCGTTTGGTGGTGACCAACGGCTGTTTTGACCTGCTCCATGTTGGCCATGTCCATTACCTGGAGGAGGCGCGAAGCCTAGGGGATGCCCTTCTCATCGGCGTCAATGGTGATGCCAGCGTTCGCCAGCTAAAAGGACCGGAGCGTCCGCTGAATAACGAATTCGATCGGGCTCGGGTCCTCGCGGCGTTGGGCTGCGTGGATGGCGTGGTGATCTTCCCGGAGGTTCGCGCCAACCAATTTTTGGCTCAATCCGCCCCGGATATCTACGTCAAAGGGGGCGATTACACCCTCGAAACCATCAACCAGGATGAACGCTGGGCCGTTGAAGGTGGCGGAGGACGCATCGCCTTCCTCAAATTTGTTGAGGGAAAGTCCACCACTGGCCTGATTGCGAAAATTCAACGACTTTGAACAAGACCATTGAACCTTTGTCCACTGGCTCGGAGCGACCGGCAGCGCGCCCCTTATTGGCAAAGCGGGAAATTGCCGCGCTGAAGGCTCGGGCACAGCACCTGAACCCGGTGCTAAAATTGGGAAAACTGGGTTTTACCGAAGCCTTTTTGGTCTCCTTGCGCAAGTCACTCCAGGATCATGAGTTGATCAAGGTGAAACTGGTGGACTTCAAGGAGGAGCGGCACGAGATGGCCGAGAAATTGGCGACCGATTCCGGCAGCCATCTCGTTGCCGTTATCGGTCACGTGGTGATTTTGTATCTTCCGCGTCCCACCGCTTCGACGACAGCGGGTTGAATTTTAATGAGAAAGGTGGCAACTCCGTGGAAAATCATCACGGCTTTCACTGGATACCCAACTGAACAGGTATACGTTGATAACGAATGAATTCTGGTCCCCATCGCACTGGCGGGATTTTTCCTTTTTTCCCTTAATCGAGCCAGACGCCACTTTGGCTTGAACCGAATCGGTGGCCCAGCGACTAAACGGGCTGCTCCCGTCTCAGGCCGCGTTCGTGCTTTGGCCAACCAACCCGACCGGTATATCGAAGCGGTCAAAGAGCTCCGGCGCGAGACAGGCTTGAGCGTAGCCGAAGCCAAGGCGGTTATCGATTCGATCAGGACTGTGGAATAGATTCGTCAATTAGACCTGGACCAACTTCGGGCTGGGTGGAGACGATCGGGCCTCCTATCTTGATTTGTCCACCCGCAGAAAAATGGGATGGCACGCCCTTACAGGGCTTTCCGCTCGACCGCCTAATCCCTTGGCCGATGGCCAAGGCTGGTATGAGGTCCGCGCCGTTGGCGCTGAAACGGACAATTTCGAATTTGACCTGGAATCCGATCCGATTCCGACCTTGGACTCCATCGATTCCGGCTTGCCAGACCTGCTTCGACTCCGGAAAGTCGCTCATGGCAGCACCCTTCTCGCCAGCCGAACTCGACGACTTGTTTTACCAGGCGGCTGACCCGTTTTTTCTCAAGCACCATGCCGTCGCACTGACGTTCGACGACATCACTTTGGCCACCTTGTTTTCCGAGGTCCTGCCGCGCGATACCCAGCTCCATACAACGCTGGCCGAAGGCCTTGAACTACAAATACCGGTGCTATCGGCAGACATGGATACCGTCACCGAATCGCGCATGGCCATCGCGATGGCTCTGAATGGTGGATTGGGACTGATTCACTACAACCTGACTGAAAAAGAGCAATTATCGGAGGTCAGCCGGGTCAAGAACCATGTCCACGGTCTGATTCAGGAACCGATCAAAGTCCATCCCGATCAAGAAATAGGTGAGGTGGTTGAACTGGTCGATCGCAAGCGGTTCGCCTTTTCGACCTTCCCTGTCGTGGATGCCAGCGGAAAGCTGCTGGGACTGCTCCCGGGTCATGTGGTCAAACCGCGTTATGCGCGTCGAAAGGTCGGCGAAGCGCTGACCCCACGGGAACAAGTTTTCACCTTAAATGTCCGGGAGTTGGGCTCAGACCCGATTGCCCGAGCGGACCGTTTTTTCACGGATCATCCTGGTATCCACAAGTTACTGGTGGTCGATGACGAGGACCATCTGCGTGGCCTATTCACCCTAAGCGACATTGAGCGGATCACCATGGAACGGGCGGCACCCCTCAAGCCTGCCCGAGATCGTCAGTTTCGTCTCCTGTGTGGAGCTGCTTTGGCCACCGTGCGTAAAGCCGACGGATCACCAGACCGTCAGCGGATGCTCAACCATGTGGGTGCCCTGGTGGACCGGGGGGTGGATGTCGTTGCCATCTCAACGGCGCATGGTCACAGCCGGGGGGTCGGCGAGACGGTTCGAGCCGTGCGGGAAGCGTTTCCTCACCTTCCCATCATCGCCGGGAATGTCACCAGTGCCGGAGGGGTTGAGTATCTGGCCAAGTGTGGTGCCAACACGATCAAGGTGGGACAAGGACCCGGTTCGATTTGCACGACACGTGTGGTCGCCGGTGTAGGCATACCGCAGATGACCGCCCTTTATGTGGCGTCACAAGCAGCGGCCAAGCACGGAGTCACAATTCTGGCCGACGGCGGGATTACCAAATCGGGCGACGTGGTCAAGGCGTTGACCCTGAGCCACGGTGTCGTGTGTGGAGGACTCCTTGCCGGTTGCCCGGAGGCACCGGGGCAAATCATGGAGATCAACGGTAAGCTCTATAAGCAGTACCGTGGGATGGGGAGTCTCCCGGCGATGAAGGCGGGTTCAGCGGCTCGGTACGGGCATTCGGTGAGCGATACCACCCAGAAGGTGGCGGCGGAAGGAGTCGAAGCCTTGAAGGAAGTTTCCGGTTCGGTTGATCTTGTCCTTAACCAACTCATCGGTGGCATTCAGGCCGGGATGGGCTATCTGGGTTCGGCGGACCTCCCTGCGCTGCGGAGCAAAGCACGGTATATCCGCGTCAGCCCGGCCGGCCAGCGAGAGGCTGGGCCGCATGATGTGGTGGAGATCAAGGCGAGTAGTAAGTAATTGGGAGGCCTCCATTCGCTTCAACTTCAAGCGACCGGCCGATGTTGATTCCATCGGTTCAAAGATAAAACTTTCCTCCAATGTCTGAAGCATCACAGACCACTGTTTATGACGCGATTCGTCGGCTGATGCCCAACGGAACCAACCCGCGTCGAGGGGGAGATGCGTCATGGGAAAGCTGCCCTTCGTGGCCACCAGACGCCTTCGCGGTCGCGGCCTATTTGCTGGAACAATCAGGAGCCTATGCACGCACTGGATTGGTAGGCAGCCAATCGCCGGAGGAAAGCCAGCAAAAAACAGACTTTGCCAGAAAGGCGTCTGAACTGGGAGAAGAGTGGGCAAAAAGTGGTGGTTGGCGAATCAGCGGAGAACCTCCCAAAGCGGTCCAAGGTTTCTGGATGGGCTTGATCCATGAGAAAGATGAGCCGCTGATTCTGGAGTCGGATACCGCAAAGAGATGGCATGAACATGCGTCGCACCTTCTGGCATGCGCAGATGAAGCGGGGACCGGACACTCCATCCCCCCATTCGGATGGCTATTTTTCCATCAACCAAGGCTGGTTAAACCCTGGCGGAAAGCGGTCGGTTCTCAAGGATTTGGCAAATCTAGTTCACATACTCATTCAAGAGGCTGAAAAAGTCGTTTCGCCGATTCACCAAGTGGTTTTTCCTGAGGCAGCCTTGACCACTGATCTAGCAAAAGCGCTGGCCAGACTTTTGGCTAAACAGCACCCCAACCTTGAAACAGTAATCGCTGGAACCCTCGGTAAAGCTGAATCCCCGTTGGAACCAGGCTATGAATTTTATCACAATGCCGCCATCCAAGTTGATCTAGTGGATCAAAAAATCGCTACTGTCGTCTGGCGAAAAAAGCATCATCGTTGGAAACTGGATACCAATCAAGTCGAGCAATACGATCTGCAAGGTATTCTAGACGCCAACCATTCATGGTGGGAACGATTGAAAGTCTTTCCTCGCGAACTGGCATTCGTCAATCGAAGAGGACGAATCCAGACGGTGCTTATTTGCGAAGATCTGGCGCGCTTTGACCCCGTTCTTCCGTTGATCAATTCGGTGGGTCCCAATTTGGTCATTGCGCTGCTGATTAAAACATTTGCCGACAAGTGCCTCGCGAATTTTCGCAAGGCTTACCCCGGCATCGTGGAGCATTACCAAAAGGCCGAAAAGGTTAATGCAGCGGCCCGCTCTAAGCACCAAGGCGGAAAGACCTCCAAACATTCCAAAAATATCGATGACAGTCTTTTCCTCAACGCTCGAAGCTGAAATTCGATTGCTTCAAGGGCGGGTGATGGATTGGGCCAGGACGATTTTTTCCAATCGAGCCAACCGTTGTTTCAGGTCCTCGTTTTCCCTCCGTGTTTCTTCCAATTTTTGGTTCAGGCCCTGGATGGCGGCCAGCGCAACGCCGTCAGCATCGACGGTGGCAATATGTCGATCGTCCTGTCCCGTGCCGAAGGCTTCATGGAAATCCTGGGCCATCGGACCAATGTGCTCCTCGCCTGGCGATGTCTTGAAGTTCCACCGAGTTATGGGGAGACCGACCACTTTCTCCAACACAGATAGTGGGGAGACGGCTTGAAAGTTCTCCTTGGCTTTACGGTCGCTGATCGGATTGAAGCTCTGAGCCCACATCGCTCCATTATAATTGAGATAGGCTACATTGGCCGATCCGTTCCAAAAATTCAAAGTGGGTGTGGACGACGGTTCAACCGAAACGGTCCACCGGGGACGCCCAGTCACCCCGAGCGTTATTCGAGCATACTCGTCCGGTTGTTCCTGCACCACATTGAATTGAGGGACGGTACCCGCGCTGGACACGTGGAGGGCCCCTTGAGGAGAAGTGCTCCCGACACCAACAAAACCGTTGGTGGAAATGACGAACCGAATCTTTCCAGCGGTGGCGTCGAATATGTAGAACTTATCGTTCAGTTGATTGACGACTGCCGGACCACCGATGCCGGTGTGCCAGACCCGATCCGTTGTGGAATATTCGATGGCAGAATAAGCGGAGTCCGAGGTCGACTCCAAACGCATACGGGCCTCGGGTGCAACGACATGCAGAGCCGTCTGAGGAGACGGAGTTCCTATGCCGACCCCGCCGGAGGCACGGATCAAGAATTGATTGTCGGCAGTCGTGGCAAATTCGCCCAGATGATGGTCTGACCAGACAAAGCATCCCGTATTGGTTGCTGAGGCGTAAAAACCGCAGGCCATGGAAAAAGGGCCGGCAATGGTCGCGGCACCAAGAGCTACAGAATCATTGCCGTCGGCATGAGTCAGGTTTCCGATGGCCGTCGAGTTGTTGCCCGTCGCCATGGAATGGAAACCGACCGCCGTCGAAAAATCCCCAGTCGCCTGTGTTTCCGATCCAAATGCATAGGCACCCGTACCCCCAGCCACCGTCATAAAACCAGCGGCAAAAGAAAAGTTGCCGGTGGCGCGTACGGATGCACCGATGGCAACGGACGATTCACCGCTTGCCGCCGATTCTCCGCCCGATGCCGTCGAATACCTTCCGTAGGCAATGCTGCCGTACCCCATCGCGGTTGAATAGTCGCCGGACGAAGAATTGCCTTGTCCCCCGGTGACTGTGGACGATTTGCCCCCGGCTTGGTTGCCATACCCGCCCGAGATCGTCGCATAACTACCAATCGCACGATTCGCGATCCCTCCTCCGACGGTGGTGGACTTTCCTCCAGCCGAGTTGTTGGCTCCACCACCAACGGTACTGTCTGATCCACCGCTGACATTATACTCCCCTCCCCCGACAACAGAAAAATCGTTGGTTGCCTGATTCCTCAAGCCGCCCGATATGGTGGTCAGGCTACTCTGGGCGAGATTTTGAGAACCGCCGCCAATGGTGCTTCCGGGTCCAGCGACAGAGTTGGATGAACCGCCCCCGATGGTGGTGTAGGGGTCCGAGCCAATGGAATTCTGGGACACTACCCCGGCGAGGCCAGCAGCGACGATGGAGTAAGGAGTGGCACCGATGCGTTGGCGGGGTTGAAGAGTGGTAAACTCGGTTTCGCCGGGTCCCTCGACCCCTATTTCGATCCAACGGTTGGAGCCGCTCAGGGGACCTTTGCCAAAGTCGAGAAAAACGCTGAAAATTCCATCTTTAACATCGACCAGAGCGTTGGTCACCGGAGCACCCACCAGATTACCGCTAGATTCGGTATCGAACAGGGCGAATCGAAGTGAGTAGCTACCGGTAGCCGGCATGCCCGCTGTGGTGAGCTGACCTTGATAGCTGAAGGCAGTGCCTTGAGCCCCGCATCGGCAAACGAAAAGGAAAATGGCAAAAAGGGGAAAAAGGCAGTTTTTCATCGGAAATATTGGGTTAAGGCAGGAAATCGCTGCCCGGTTTTCCAAACGCTACGCGGCAGGGTGTATCGGTCAATGCCGTTGTTGGCCAGAGGGTTGGAACTCTGTTCGAAAGCCAATGCCATAGCCTCGCGCTCGCCAGGCCCCAATGAAGGTAAAATCAAGGGTGCTTGCAAACTACCCCCAACCCAGTAGATGCCCGACCTGATAGGTTAGGAAAGCCAGCACCCATGCCAGACCGGTCATGTAGAACCATTGGAACAGGGGCCAGCGCCAACTGTTGGTTTCCCGTCGGACTACTGCTACTGTGCTAACGCATTGCATGGCAAAGACGTAAAACACCATCAAGGTGATTCCGGTCAGAGGCGTGTAGATGAAGGTTCCGTCCGAGCGCTTCTCCCGTTTCATAATCTCGGCTAGGCCGGAGGTCGCGTGTTCATCGCCGGAGTCGGCAGCACCTGCGTTGTAGACGACCGACATTGTGCTGACAAAAACCTCGCGCGCGGCAAACGAAGCAACTATTCCGACGCCAATCTTCCAGTCAAATCCGAGCGGACGTAGGACAGGCTCCAGCAATCGTCCAGCTTGCCCCGCATAGCTGGATCGCAGTTTTTCCCCGGCTTCCTGAGCCACCAAGGCCTGCCAGCGTTGTTGAAAATCGACGAGGGTTGGTGGCGCGTTGGTGTAACGCGTGTCAGGAAAGGTCACCTCCGTGGGGCCAAAACCCGCCTTTTTGGCTTCGGCGATGAGATCATCGCGATCTTTCGTATTCCCATCAACATGCGGATAGGAAACCAGGAACCAGAGGAGGATATTGATCCCGAGGATGACCGTTCCCGCACGCCGGAGGAACATCTTGGAACGTTCCCACATGTGACGCAGCACGACGGTTACGACCGGTCGTTTGTAGGGCGGCAACTCCAAGATCAGTGGCGAGGGTTCACCTGGAAAGAGCGTTTTTTTGAACAACCAAGCCATGGACATGGCACCGACGATTCCCAGGAGGTACATGCCCAGAAGGGTCAGGCCTGGCAGTCCGACAATTCCCAGCCATCGCAGGTTGGGAATGCAAGCGGCGGTGAGTACCGTATAGACCGGGAGCCGGGCGGAACAGCTCATCAACGGGGCCACGAGAATGGTGACCAAGCGGTCC
>CAILNN010000169.1 GCA_903835555.1 uncultured Verrucomicrobiota bacterium | reverse complement strand
TGTCTCCTCGTCCCCGTGGACAACGGCATAGAGCCGCAATAATTCTTCGTCCGTGGGCAGCACAGCGGGACGCTGGGGTACTTCCACCAGGATATGGAAATGATTGGACATGATGCAGTAGGTCAGGATGTGCAGACCGCAGAACTGGGCGTAGGCGACCATCCAGTGGACGAACTGTTCCTTCTCGTTAGAACCGAAGATGAACCGGCGGTCCACCACTCGCGAGATGCAGTGGTAATACGCTTGGCCGATTCGCGAATCGAGCTTCAGACGGGGCTGGCGCATGCACGGAAAGTAGATCGGAAAAGTAAGGATGTCAATGCAAGTGACCTGGCCCCTGATACAGTGAGCGGCACCGTTTCATCCACTGGCTAGCTCGCAGGACCACCGACCTGAATTCCGTGTTGCAGGCAATAGCTTCCATTGACCACGTACTTTTCCGCCCAATGCTTGAGTCCGGCCCGTTCTGAGTCGCTGAAGGGTCGTTTCACCTTGCCGGGCGCACCGACGACCATGGAGCCAGGAGGAATCTCGGTTCCCGGGGTGACTACGGCTCCGGCGGCGATCAGGCTTTGGGAACCGATGATTGCGCCGTCGAGCACAATCGCACCCATACCGATGAGGCATTCGTCGCCAATCGTGCAGGCGTGAACGGTGGCGGAATGTCCGATGGTGACCCAGTTTCCGACCAGGCAGGGAAACTCATCCGCCAGATGCAACACGGCATTGTCTTGGACATTGGAATGGTGACCCACTTCGATACGGTTGATGTCGCCACGAAGGACGGCACCGTACCAGACACTGGAATAGTCACCCAAGGTGACGTCGCCGAGGACAACTGCAGTGCGGGCTATGTAGACCGAGGCTCCGATTCGAGGCTTTTGGCGTAAATGGGCATCCAGCCGGTTAATCAGAGCATCCATGGGGCAAAGCCATTATGAAAATGAGCCTTAAGCAAGGACACCGGCGTCTCTTGGAACGTCTTTGAGAATCTGATCAATCACCAAGTCGGTGGTAATACCCTCGGCTTCGGCTTCGAAGTTTAGGATCAATCGGTGTCTGAGCGCAGCCGTGGCCACGCCTGCGATGTCATCAAAGCTCACATTAAACCGCCCTGCTGTCAGAGCCCGGACCTTGGCCCCCAGGATAAGAACCTGAGCCCCACGAGGGCTGCTGCCGAAACGCAGGTATTGATTGGTGATGGACGCAGCGGTCACGGTCTTGGGGTGGGTGGCCAGGACCAACCGAACTGCGTAGTCCTTCACATGGGTGGCCACGGGCACATCGCGAACCAACCGCTGTAGCTGAGTCAGGCCCGGTCCATCCAGAACCTTGCTGGGAGGATCAATCGGGGCCTCGGTCGTTCGATTGAGCACTTCGGTCAACTCTTCGCGGCTGGGATAGCCGACCACCAGTTTGAAGAAAAAGCGGTCCAACTGGGCTTCGGGCAGGGGGTAGGTGCCTTCCTGGTCAATTGGATTCTGGGTGGCCAAAACGAAGAACGGTTTCGGCAGGGGGCGAATTTGTCCGCCAGCGGTGACCTGCTTTTCCTGCATGGCTTCGAGCATCGCTGACTGAGTCTTGGGAGTGGCTCGATTGATTTCGTCGGCCAGGACGATATTGGCGAAGATCGGCCCCTTTTGAAATTGGAACTCACGCTGTCCGGTAGGGAGCTCCATCACCAAGTTGGTGCCGAGAATGTCGGCGGGCATGAGGTCGGGGGTGAATTGCACCCGGCTAAAACTAAGCTCTAAAACCTCGCTGAGGGTTCGGACAAGCAGGGTTTTGCCCAAGCCGGGAACTCCCTCCAGGAGAACGTGACCGCCGGCCAGAATGGCGACCAAAGTTCCTTCGACAATAGCGTCCTGCCCGACCATGACCCTGCCAATTTCAGCGCGAACGGTGGCATAGGTCTCCCGAAACGACGCGATCTGTTCTTCGATGGTCATAAGCAGTTCAGAGATGAAGCAAAGCGTAGGCCCGTGCGATGTGGAAGGCGAATTTCAAACGGGTCAGGCAACCGTCCGGATGATGGAACTCGGGCCGGCGATTGTGCGGTTGACCTCTCGCGAATTTGCCTGGGCAATTTGTCTCTGCGCTACCTTTCACCCATACCCATAAAAGGCTTCAGCGAACGAGTGAATCGATGCCCGGCGTCCATTTTACGCCTATTTCCAAAGCGCCAGAGGTCTGGCGCAGTCGAAGACCTGGCGGACCACCTCCAACTCCGTGGCCATTTACTTTCCCATGAGATGTTCCAGGACCAATTGGTCGAGGTCCTGGTAGTTGCGGTCGACGATCAAGGCATTTGCTTCAGCTTCAGGGAAGGTACGCGCTTTTTGGACAAGTCGGTCGAAGGTGCGACGAGAATTCTCCAAATGTTTCAGCCAATGTTCGGGCTTGGTGGTCCGGAACGGGTGGACGTCGAAGCAGACGAACTCGCCGTTGCTGCCATATCCGTTGCGTTCCAAGACTCGGACTTGGTTGAAAGCCACGCGCAGGTTGGCGGACCCGAATGGTTTGTCTTGATCAAACTTGAGTCCGTTTTGGTCATTCAGATGGAGAGACCACAGCTTTCCGAAGCTCATGGCGAAATCAATTTCGTCGGCGGGGTCGAGGCCGGCCAAAATCGCGTGAGCAGACTCAATCAAACAACCGACGCGACGAGGGTCGCGGGTAAGTTGGGCCAAGGCGAGGGCATGACCAATGGTCGGGAGATAGGCATGGTCCGTCGGCTCATTCGGTTTGGGTTCAATGGCGAGGCGGATACCGGAATGATGAGCCAGCATTTCGTCGCAGGCGTGGGCCAACAACTCGACCGAGCGACGTCCGCTCTTGGATTCGCGCAGGTAGGTTCCTTCGCGGGCGAGCCAGAGGACCAACAGGTCCGTGCCCATGACAGCAGCAATATCGATGGACTGCTTGGAACGATCGATTGCCGCTTGGCGGTGGGCGGGGTCGTTGCTGGTGTATCCGCCGTCGATGGTGGTGGGGTGAAACCAGAGCCGGGGTGCCACCATTTCTGCGATGATCCCTTCCCCGTCTAATCGCTTCTTCAATTCGCCCGCTTCCTTGAGCACTTGGGCCGACGATTTGTCTTCCAAACCGGGGACGATGTCGTCGTCATGGAACATCATCGCATCGAAGCCGAGGGCTTTCAGGGAGGCCAGCTTCCAGTCAAACGTCTGTGCTGGGCGGGTGGTGGGACCGTAGGGGTCTTGACCCTCACTGAAGTTCCAGGGGCCGGTGCAGAAGCGGTACTTGGGGGCTGACATAGTTTTCGAGTTCGAGGATGCCGGAACTAGAATGAGAGCGGCAAGAGAGGAGTGTGGGTTCCCAAGGGAGGGGCGATTCGGGGCGATGGGTTATTTTTTCGCCTGCCATGGTGCCACGGACTCATCGCGCCAGATATCGGAAAGGACTTGGCGACGACGAACGAGGGAGGCTTTGTCGCCCTTGACCAGGACCTCGGCAGTCAGAGACCGGGTGTTGTAATTGCTACCCATGACGGAGCCGTATGCACCCGCGCTTAGGAGGGCCAAGTAATCGCCTTCCCCGACCTTGGGTAGCGGGCGGTCTTTGGCAAAGTAGTCACCACTTTCGCAGATGGGCCCCACAACGTCGCTGGAAACGGTGGCACCGCCCTTTTTTGCGATGGGCACAATTTCGTGATAGCTGTCGTAAAACGCGGGGCGAATCAGGTCGTTCATGGCGGCATCGACAATCACGAAGTGTTTCTTGCCGGTTTTCTTGAGGTATTCGACCCGGGTAACAAGAGCTCCGGCATTACCGGTGATGTAGCGTCCGGGTTCCAAGAGAATCTTGAGTCCGAGCGGTCTTAGCAACGGAATCAGCGTATCGGCAAAGAGTTGGGGGGTGAGCACCTTGCGGCCTTCAGCGGTTTCCCACCAGCCAGCGGCACCGCTCTCGAGGGCTGGCTTGTACACAATGCCGATACCGCCTCCGATGCTAAAGAAATCGAACCCATGTTTACGATTCAAGCGGTCCACCAAGGGGACTACCTTTTCGACGGCCTGGCGGAACGGTTCGACGCTGGTCAATTGAGAACCGATATGCATCTGCAACCCACGGAGCCGGAGATTGGGAAGTTTGGCGGCGCGGGTGTATATTTTTTCTATCTCTTCAAAGGCGATGCCGAATTTGTTTTCATAGGTTCCAGTGGTGATCTTGGCGTGGGTATGGGCGTCTACGTTGGGGTTGACCCGGACGGCGACGGGAGCGATTTGCTTGCGCTCGACGGCTATTTCGCTGATGCGTTTGAGCTCCGCTTCCGATTCCACATTGAAACAATAAATGCCGACCTCCAGCGCGTAGGCGATTTCATCACGCGTCTTACCCACTCCGGCGAAGACGCATTTGGCAGGGTCAGCTCCCGCCGCAATGGCGCGCTGGATTTCGCCCGCGCTGACGGTATCGAATCCGCTTCCCAAATTGCCGAGGGTGCGGAGGACGGCGAGATTGGAATTGGACTTCATCGCGAAGCAGATGAGGTGGTCCAAAGGGGCCAAAGCGCGGTCGAGCTTGGAAAAGTGGTCTTCCAGCGTGGACTGCGAATAGACGTAAAGGGGGGACCCGAACTGGGCGACGAGTGAATCGAGGGCGCATCCCTCGCAATGCAATTGCCGACCGACGTAATGAAACGAATGCATGCGCCAAGGTTGTTACAGAAATGCACAGCTATTCGCAAGGTTTTAGGCCGGAGGAGGTGGTCGTGGGATGGGGGCGTTACAAAGGGGGCGTGGTTCGGACCGTCGGGGCAGGTCTGGTGACCTACGATACAGCCGACAAGAATGTCGGCGGTACGGGCGGTACGGGCGGTACGGGCGAGCGGACGGGGCGACCGCGTTCCCAAGGTGTCCGGCACTGGACAGAGGCCTTGGTCACGCGATTTTGACCCAATGATGAGAAGTTGGCGGGTTCACTTGGTCAGTGGCGGTCTTTTGGCGGTTTTGGCGGGGTGCCAATCCGATCCGGGGCGAGTGCCATCCACCAAGGCGCTGTCGGCACATTTGGGCCGCTGGACCTACGAAAATGCTCTTACTGAATTGGGGGCACCATCGGCATCGTTTGAACTTCGGGACCATTCGCGGATTGCCGAGTGGGCGGAGGGTTGGGAAGCGACTCCGAGCCTGTCCTTTCGACTGGAGTCTTCTGACGGGGCGCGCCATGGCGTAGGCGGGGATGACGGAGACGGCGACTCGGGGCGTGTCTATCGTCAACTCCAATTTGACCAGGCGGGAAAGTTGGTCGAAGTCCGGGATGTTCGACATTGACTGTCGAACGCGGGTAATCCGGTGGTATCGCTACGCTCAACCACCGACTGCTAATGGCTGGGAAGCCTTCGGCCTCCACGGGAGGCCCCAAACTGTAATAAAGTAGAATTAGGGCGCGTTTTCAAAATGCATTTGCCTATCTGCTGGCCAAAAAAGGCGGGAGCCTCGTTGCGTCTCAGTCACGTAGATCCAAATACTCGACTTCGTCGCGCCTCGCTCCCTCCTGTTTTTGCTGGCGCATATAGGCAAACCCAATTTGAAAACACGCCCTAAACCCGTTGCCCACCAGAAGAGGACGGACGAAGCTAAATCGTGTTTGACGCTCCCGCATCTCCGTCCCCTACCCCGGACCTACCGGCGGATGCCATTGCCGTTCGCGGAGCCCGCGAACACAACCTGAAGAACCTGTCGGTCGACATCCCTCGGGGAAAATTCGTGGTGATCACGGGAGTCAGTGGAAGCGGCAAGAGCACTTTGGCGTTTGATTTACTATTTGCCGAGGGGCAGCGGCGCTTCCTCGACTCGATGAGTGCCTATGCCAGACAATTTGTCGAGCAACTGGGGCGTCCTGATGTTGATTTGATTGCCGGTCTTCCGCCCACGGTCAGCATCGAGCAAAACACATCCAGGGGCGGCGGCAAAAGCACGGTGGCTACTGTCACCGAAATTCACCATTTCATCCGACTCCTCTTCTCTCGCCTCGGCACTCAGTATTGTCCGGACTGCGATTTACCGGTGGAAGCACAGACACGGGACGAGTTATCGAGCCGGATTCTTGTGGAAGCTGCTCGAAGGGGTCCGCTCAAATTGATGGCGAATGTGGTTCGCAACCGAAAAGGATTTCACAGCGACATCGCTGCGTGGGCAGAGAAGCAAGGTTATGTGGAACTCCGCGCGGACGGGAAGTTGGGACCCGTTGCCGCGGGGTTGCGCTTGGACCGATTTGCGGAGCATGACGTCGATGTCGTCATCGGCGAATTGGCCAAGAACGGAGCTCCCAAGAGCGGTGAGAAAAGCTTGCGGGAATTGGTGGACGAGACGCTCGAAGTTGGGAAAGGAGTGCTACTGGCCCTTGACCGAAAGGGAGAAGTGACGGTCCATGCGACCGAGCGAGCCTGCCCCAAGTGTCGCCGGAGCTTTGCGGCACTGGACCCCAAGAATTTCAGCTATAACTCGAGTCAAGGCTGGTGCCCCAAGTGTCGGGGATTCGGCGAGCTCTTTTATTTGCCGGAAGTCGAACGTGGTGCGAATGCCGAGGCGATTGAGGAAAGTTGGTGGCGATGGCAGGAAGGAAAGCGCGAACCGTGTCCTGAATGTCACGGAGCCCGCCTGCAACCGGAGGCCCGGGCGGTACGGCTCCGCATCGGGACGTCGACCTTCCGCGAGACCAAGCCCAGAATAAACCTGGGCGGGATTCCGGGCATTGAAGTCAAGGAAGGAGCCATTCCGACGGAACCGAAGATCGATGATTTTGCGCGGGCCACCGTGGCTCAAGCGTCCGTTTGGGTGGAATCGATTCAAGGACAAGTCAGTGGGCGGTCGGCGGAAGTTTCGCGGGATATTTTACCGGAAATTCGCGAGCGATTGAAGTTCCTAGGTGAGGTGGGCTTGGACTATCTGGAGCTGGGGCGGGCGGTTACGACTCTGAGCGGCGGAGAATCGCAGCGCATCCGATTGTCGGCGCAATTGGGTTCCAATCTGAGCGGCGTTCTCTACGTGCTGGACGAACCGACCATTGGGTTGCATGCCCGGGATAATGATCGACTGCTGGATACCTTGAGCCGATTGCGGGACCGGGGAAACTCGCTGGTGGTGGTCGAACATGACCCCGAAACGATGCGCCGGGCGGACCATGTCATTGACCTAGGTCCGGGAGCCGGGGTGCTGGGCGGACGGGTCATGGCACAGGGAACACTCCAAGAAATCCTGGCCGATCCGAACTCGCCGACCGGCGTCTCGCTGAGCAAGCCGATCGCTTATCCCAGCCGCGGTATCCGACGAACCATCGACAGAGACAGTCTGGACGATTGGCTCATCTTGCCGGACTGCCGACAAAATAATCTGAAGGATATCACGGCGAGAATCCCGATGGGGCGGTTCAGTGCCGTCACCGGGGTTTCTGGCTCGGGCAAGAGCACGCTGATCAAGCATTGCTTGATTCCAGCGGTCGCCGCTGCTTTGGCGTCACGCAAAGGCAAGGGTTCTTCCAGTCTGCACGGGATCGAACGAATTCGAGCGTTGCATGAGGTTGATCAGTCGCCCATTGGACGAACGCCGAGATCGACTCCGGCGACCTACATTGGCATTTTCGACGACATTCGGAAGCTGTACGCGACGACAAACGAAGCCCGGATTCGGGGTTACGAGCCGGGAAGGTTTAGTTTTAATGCAGCGTCTGGTCGTTGTCCAGAATGCGACGGCACAGGGTCGATCGCCCTGGAGATGAATTTTCTAGCCACGGCACATATCCTTTGCGAGACGTGCCGGGGAAGGCGGTTTAACCCAGAAACGTTGGAAGTCCGGTGGAACGGAAAATCAATCGCCGACGTCCTGGACTTGAGCGTCGATGAAGCGCTGCAGTTCTTTTCTGCTCACACCAAGCTGCGGCGTCCTTTGGAGGCGCTCCGCGACACGGGATTATCCTACCTCCGCCTGGGCCAGATTAGCCCGACGCTCAGCGGAGGGGAAGCGCAGCGGATTAAACTGGTGAGCCATCTGCTGACTGGATTGAAGGGAAATCCGGCGGATGGTTTGCCGCGAGCCCGCAATGGAATGGAGGCACGGGTTCAGCAACGCGATCTGTTTGTCCTGGAGGAACCCACCGTGGGCCTGCATTTGGAGGATGTCCGGCGGTTGGTGGAGATCATCCAACGATTGGTGGAGTCGGGCCATACGGTTGTGGTGATTGAGCATAATTTGGAACTGATTGCCGAGGCCGACTGGATCATTGATTTGGGACCTGAAGGTGGGAATGGAGGCGGTCGCATTCTTGCGGAAGGAACCCCGGAGGAAATCTGTCGGGTCGCAGAATCGCATACTGGACGTTATTTGAAGCCGCTGCTCCGTGAGAGTCCGACGGTTATCGAGACGCCTAGAATTCCGGGAAAGAAGGCAAAAAAGGTGGGGCGTGGGAAAGGTTGATCGAGGATCAATTGATTCTGCCTTTTCGGGAGGGGAATGGAGCTTAGATTATCTCTAAAGCAGGCTTACGCGGCGGCATCTTGGACTGTGGTTGTCCTATGCCGCTTTGGGCTCGGAACCTGAGTGCGCGCCGACGAACTGCCGCTTCCGTTGATTTCAAGGCCGTTTCCAAAGCGCCAGAGGGCTGGCGCAGTCCAAGACCTGGCGGACATTCGCTTGTTCCATGACTCGAAAAGCGCCGTGAACTGTGGTAGCCCAGACAAGCGTTCGGTCCAGAAAACTGGACCGAACGCACTTCATTGAACCCCGATTACCGCCCCGAAGTGAACACAATTGGAAAATTGGAAACACTTGGGCACACCTCCTTGGCGCGCCTGCGGCCTGACCGAACTGCAAACATCGGACACTTCCTTTTGCGAGCATTCAGTATGCCAACTTTGCATTTCCGCAAGCTTGCAGAAAAATGCGTGGGTGATACGAAAACTTGCCACCGGCATGGTCGCAGGCCGATCCTGGATGAATGGATGGTTTGACGAAGATTGGGGACGGTATTGTCAGCTCGTTCTCGGGGCAATTGCACTTTTGGCAAGTGATTGGCTGGATGGGGAACTGTTTTTTTGTGACCCGCGTGTTGGTCCAATGGCACGCCAGCGAGCGGCGCCGAGAAGTGGTCGTACCGGTGGTATT
>CAILNN010000168.1 GCA_903835555.1 uncultured Verrucomicrobiota bacterium | reverse complement strand
CCCGGTTTTATCGAGCGACTCCTTTTCGATCTCCGCGATTACCTTCCGTCGAGCCTTGAACGCCTCCTCGGCGCTGATTCCGGACGGGACAGCCGCATTCACCCGAGCCGTCACGTCCTCAATGGATTGCAACACGTTTAACTCGAGATCGACGCACGGAATTTCCTCTGCATGGGACTGCGCGTAGAAGCCGTTCTTCAGGTAATCGTGCTCGGCGGTGCTCACCTTTTGAAGGGCGTCTGCACCCACATGATGGTTGGAAATCACCAGTCCATCCTCACTGACAAAGCTACCGGAGCCTCCAGAATTGAATCGGACACACGATTTCATCACGTGGTCGAGCCAGGCATCGGTCAGCTCAAACCCGTACTTCGATTGAAGCTGTGCCCGTGGCGGACTATTGAACAACCACATCCCCTCATCGGCCCGAGTGGATACGATCGCGGTCAGAGCAAGGCAAAGCGAACGGCAGCAGCGTGAATTCATGGTCCCAATTAGCCACCGAGCCCATTAAAGCCAAGTGGAAATCAACTCCTGTCCCAGTTTGAGCGATGCCGTGTTGCCACTGAGCCCCCTCTCCCGTTACGCCCGAGTGCGCCCTACCAAAGCTGCCCCTCCTTTCCGGCTCGCAAACCTCACCATTTTGAAAACCTGCCCTAGGCAGGTCCCACTATCAGGGGTATTTCTTTCGTCGACGGCACCAAACACCGGCATCCTAATCGATGAATACCATTCGCATCCAACCTGGGGGCGAGCAACCCGCGGCAGCATCCGTCGGCAACCGGATCGGAGGTTATCAAATCATTCGCCAACTGGGCTGCGGCGGGATGGGAACGGTGTTTGAGGCTGAAGAAGTCGACAGTGGCCGACGCGTCGCCCTCAAAGTGCTCAATCGGGGACTGGATTCACCAGTTTCTCGCGAACGCTTCCGCCGTGAAGGACTCCTGGCCGCCTCGATGAATCACCCCAACACGGTCTATGTCTATGGCACCAACGAAATCGATGGCCACGCGATCATCGCCATGGAATTGGTCTCGGGCGGTACGCTGCACGACTGGATTATTCCAGACCGCCCCACCGATGTAACCCAAGTGGTCGATGCCATTCTCCAGGTCATCGCCGGCTTGGAAGCCGCGGCTGCTCGCGGGGTGCTGCATCGCGATATCAAACCGTCCAATTGTTTTATCGAAACCGACGGCACGATCAAGGTGGGCGACTTCGGACTCGCGTTCTCGCAAACGACGACCGACATGGCCAAGCTGACCGTTGATGGCTCCTTCTTGGGGACCCCCTCGTTCTCTCCGCCAGAACAGATCCGGGGCGAAACCTTCACTATTCAAGGCGACATCTACGCCGTCGGGGTCACTCTCTACTACCTGCTGACGGGCCGTACCCCGTTCGAAGGACCCGACCCGCTCCGGATTCTTTCCACGGTCTTGGAGCGTCCCGCCGATTCTCCCTTGAGATGGCGAGCGGAACTCCCCTCAGGTTTGGGGCGAACCATCCTCCGATGCCTCGAGAAGCAGCCGTCGAAACGATTCAAAAACTACGCCCAACTACGGCAGGCCCTGTTGCCGTACAGCTCCGTTGCGGCCACTCCTGCGGCACTCACGCTGCGCTTTCTGGCCGCCTGCATCGACGGCTCGATGATGATGTTCATTGGCTTCGGCTTGAGTCTTCTCACGGTGGGCCGATGGGATGCCTTTTTTAATCCCCAGATGTACCCCGAATCCCGCCGTTTTATCGGGACACTGGGTCTGGTCTTGAATTTACTTTATTTTGGGCTGCCAGAGGGACGTTGGGGAATGTCGCTGGGCAAGCGCATCTGCGGGATTCGGGTCGTCGGGCCAAATCGCGGGGTGCCCGGTTTTCCAAGAGCGTTTCTGCGTGCTTTTTTGATCGAGAGCATGCCGGCCATGCCCTCGTTGGTGTATGTGTGGTTGGATTTTTTTCCCGTGCTAACCAGCTCCAGAGACGTGGAGCTCTTGGGTATTCTGTCTGGCTTCGCGGTGTTCTTGACTCCCCTCTTTTTTCTAACCGCCCGACGCCGCAACGGCTTCGCCGGCATCCACGACCTACTCACCCGCACTCGCGTGGTTCGGCAGGGTGTCCATGGCGCTCGCCCGACCCTCAAAGCGGTGGCCATTCCGTCTCCCCCGCCCGCTGACGCCCTGGAAGTCGGGGCCTATCAACTCGGCGAAGTTCTTGGCAAAAGCGAAGCAGGCGAGATACGACTGGGCTACGACCGCCGTTTGTTGCGGACAGTGTGGATACATCAACCGGTTGCCGATACTCCCATGGTGTCACCGGAACGGCGACGACTGGCGCGGCCTGGGCGTCCCCGTTGGCTGGGCGGACGCCGTTCCGGAACGGAATGCTGGGACGCCTACGATGTTGGACATGGACGTGCCTGGGTAGACCTGATCGCGCGTCGGCAGACTTGGGAAGCCGTCCGCTTTTGGATGTTGGACCTTGCCGAAGAGTTGGCGGTTGCTGGAAATGATCGGACGTCGTCAGCAGTATTGGCGCTCGATCGCGTCTGGATCACCGACGACGGACGCGCACGCCTGCTCGACTTCCCGGCACCCATCGGGCGGCGACTGAAGGAGCCCCATCGATTAATTGTCAGTCAAATCAGCCCGATCTCTCGACGATTTCTTGCCCAAATTGCAAAGGCCTCCCTGACGGGGCAGATCGTCGGGGCAGGGGACGCCACCCTGGCAACTATCGGCGCTCCATTACCGCCCCACGCGCGCGAGATATTGACCGAACTTCAGGCCGGCCTTGAGCCGGGAAAACTGGTGGACCGGATCAAAGGTGTCATGGGTCTCGAAGCCGTCGTTTCCGTGCGACGCCGCGCCGCCATCCTTCTCGGCTGCTGTGGGGTGCCCGCAGTGAGTGTCATCTTCGGCGCGCTGATGTATTTCGCTGCCTCAATGGCCCTGCAAAATGGTTCGGACCCGGCGGAATTGCGGCGAAGCTTGGGGCGATGGAACGCGATTGGCGAGGAGCACTCGGGTACGAACAGCGCGGCTCTTGAACTGCGGCAAAGAATGGCATTTGAAGTCTATATTCCCGTTCGTTTCCGTTCGTCGATCACCAATGCGGCAACTTGGAATACCCTCGCGGGTGCCTTGATTCCCATGGACCAGCGGGAAGCCGCCGAACAGTGGGTCAAGCGCCCCCATCTACCTTCAGACGCAGAATTTAAACAAGCCGCAGCCATCGTGGAGCCATTACTAAAGGAACAGGATTTGCTCGGCTTCAATGGCGTCCGGCGCGCTCTTCACAAGCCCGCGGTATTGGTTGGGACCGTTGCTTGGACCTTTGTTATTAGTTCCGCTGTTCCCAGCTTGCTCGCGACCCTCCTCTTCCGAGACGGGCTTGTCCTCCGCACCTTGAGAGTCATGGTCGTCCGCTGGGACGGACGCCGGGCATCGCGAATACGGCTGGTCTGGCGAAGCCTCTTAGCATGGTCTCCCCTTTTCCTGGCTGCGATTGCCAGCGCGGTGCTGTCGCGACAAAAGGCGCCAAAGCCGTGGGAATTCTCAATTGGACTACTCCTCGGCATGTTCATCGCGGGACTACTGGTGATCTGGTTGGCCCTGTTGCCCAAGCGCGGCTTGCACGATCGATTGGCCGGAACCTGCCTTGTTCCTCGCGAATAGCTGTAAGCCCACGGCGTAAGACCGTTTAATCGCGCTGGTCCATCGGCGGAACCAACCCATCGCAGCGTCCAAGGGCCGAAGGCAGAAATCAGAAACCACCCAGGGACTCAGACACCCCACCTATCAATGCCACACGAAACCCAATGTTGTCCCCACGCAAACCTGGATCACCGATGAAGCGACACGACGACAGTAATTGGCGTGGACCACCATTGAGCCAAGAACCGCCGCGCTGAACCCGAGATTTGAAGTTTACGTCATACCAATCGTCGCACCATTCTCAAAATACTGAACTAAGCGGTCGAGCCAACGCTCCAGTCGATTCTTCGACTCATTGTCAGCGATGGCGGAGCAAATGAATACTTCGGGAAGCAGATCGGACATACCGCACCTCCATACCGTACCGACTCAAGACCTTGCGGGCCGAGAGGCATCGAGACGCACCCCTCTGGAGTCCGCCGTCTGCTTTTCCAGTGATCCGGTGGTTTCGATTTGCTCAACCACCGGCTGGGAAGCCTCCGGCTTTCGGCCAATGGCGTTGTTCTTGGCAATACTATGCCGCTCGGCTAGCCTCGGGGTGTCGTTTTTTCGTTCAAGCCGCTTGGGGATTGATGCGACAACGGAATCATGAGTTCGGACATCGATACTGCCAAAATCATACGTCAGCCCACGGGGCGGGCTCGGTTCATCATCATTTTTCTCTTGGTGGTCGGTGGCTACTTCGGTCTCGCCGCCGTGCCGTGGGTCGACCAGGAATTTGTCTTTCCAGTGCTTAAGTTCAGTGCGAGAGGCGCGACCGGATTGCTGACGCTTGCCGGTTTTGATGTCCAAAACGAAGGAGTGTTAGTCAAGGGAGGAGGATACTCGGTGGCAGTGCATAGCGGTTGCGACCCATTGGGCCCCATTGCGCTCATGGTTGGGGCCATGTTGGGATTTCCGGCGGATTGGCGCAGGCGATGGGCTGGGATGCTGGTCGGCACGGTGATTCTTTTTGGATTAAATCTCGTCCGAATTGCCTCTCTTTTTCTAACCGGACGTGCGCATTCCTCTTGGTTCTATTCCCTGCACCAGGAATGGTGGCCTGGATTTTTCATTGTCGTAGCCCTGCTGATGTGGTGGGCGTGGCTGAACTGGGTAGGAAGGGTTGAGCGGGGGGAGGAACGTCGTGGTTAGCTTTCGCGCTGGGGTTGCCGCGCTGTTGCGCTTTGTATTAGTATTCGGGCTTTTCATGGCTCCATGGCCGCAGAGCCATGAATTTATTCCGGAGCTCTTCCGCGCAGAGCTGCGTACGCTGGCTATCTATGTAGTGCCACGCTTGGTCGTACACGTCAGTCCACGTAGCGATCCCGCCCACGAGGGTATCGATACCCTGGCGGAAATGGCCGATCGGCGGGAAATGCTTCCCGATGGATCAGTTCCAGTCCGCAGTGTGACGTTGGATACGCGTTCGATCGGATGGATTCCCCAGGCCATGATCGTGGCCTTGATTGTGGCAACGCCGATGGGCTGGAAGGAGCGGGCCAAGGCGATCGTGGTCGGTTTGGTTGGAGCCAATCTCATCGTCGCTTTGTCCCTGGCAACCGCATTGGCATTTGCCAATAATAGCAAAAATGCGACCTGGATTCGGCCGGTCGTCGCAGTGGCCTATGACATTACCAATCAGAACCTCTGGTTCAGCTTCCTATTTCCAGCCATCCTCTGGTGGCTGATTTGTTTCGAAGTCAAAGGTCGGGCGAGCAATGCCCCTTGAATCGACTTTGGTTGGTTTTTGGCAAAAGTGAAGAAATGTCTGTGCCAAGGCTTGGGGCGAGAGTGTCTTTGGGTGTACTACGCAAACTGCTGAAAATCTCCTCCAACTACGAAATTTAATCTAATCCAACCTCAATAGCCTCATCCCCAAGTGCAGCCAGATCGGAATCGTGACAAATCCGACCACCGATGTGCCAATCACCACGCGGATGGCCGTGGGCGGATCGCCAGCAAATAAGCGCGCCAACACGATCGGAAAGACCGCCGCAGGCATCGCCGCTTGAACCACCAGCACCTGTTTCAATTCCCGGGATGCGGGAATCAGGGAGGCCATTCCCAGCATGCCCATCGGTATCAACCCAAGCCGGAACAGACAACTCCAACCAATGGTTTTCCAGCCGGGGTCCTGCCGTAGTTCGGCGGAAGAATCGGCCAGAATGGCCCCCGTCAAGACGATCCCCAAAGGAAAGCAGCAAACGCCGAGCATGTGGGAGGTCACCATGGCGAATTTGGGGACCCAGGCATCACCGCCGAGTAGGTTGAGGGCTGCCGCAAACAAGACGGCCAAAATCGGTGCGTTGATCAGTCTTCGCCATTGTCGCCACCCTGCATGACCCAAGGCGATCAGGCATACCGACCACATGGCGGCATCCACCCCCAGATTGTGGACCAGCAGGACGCCGGTCGTTTGCCCGGGGAAAAGTTGCTCTACCAAGGGCAGGGCAAAATAGCCGTAGTTTTGGATGCCTGTGGAAGCCCCAAAAGTTCGGGATACCGACTCCGATCCCAACCGTAGCCGTCGAGCCGCCTGCCCGGAAATCCAAACCCCGAATGCGACTCCCATAAAACCAGCCAAGGGTGGAATGAGAAGGTTTTCGGGACGATGAAGGGCTTGGTTGCCAAGTACCTTATCGAGGATGAATGCAGGGGTCAGCACATTGACTACCACCTTCATCAAACTGACGTCGGCTGCCTGTGTCAGCCAATCCACCTTTCGCAGGATGACCCCAATCAAGGCTAAACAAAAGACAGGTAAGACCGCGCCGACCACCGTGTAAAACTCATTCACGCCAGCAAATGCTGAACGATTGCCTCAAATTCGGCGTGCTGAATTTTTCGCAAAATGGCAACTTCCGGGCTCCTGGAATCAATTCGACTGCTCGTATCGCAGGCATCGACGAATGCAAATGGGTCAAACGTTCCAGGGAGGGTGAGGGCACGGGCAGCCGCAACCTCTTGCGGATTGAGCCAGGTCTCCAATCGAGCCGCCAGGATAGAATGGGCGGGATGTAATTCACACTGGCGAAACCAATACTTGGCATTCCAGTAGTCCGGTTCGCGACGATGCAAAATGCCATGAAGGAATGCTGCGGAAATATCGGTGCGGTCGGACACCAGATCGTGGGCATCATCCTGATGGTCATGGTACAGGAGAGCGGCGGCGCGCAAAAGGGCAGCCGAGTCGGTGGGTGGGGTCAATTTGGCCAAAAAAGCATCGATTCGCTGGGAAATCGTCCGGCGATCGAGAACGCCCGGGCGCGGTCCGGAAGTCAATTCCGGCGGCTCAGCGGTACCGAATTGCTGCCAGAATTCGGCGAGAACAGAGTCGCGGGATCGTTGAGTCATGAGATGAAACGGGTGGAGTTAGGATGCCCCGACAGACTGAAATCGTCAATCGCGGTCATGGGCAATTGTTCTGAAATAGATGGTTGACATATCAACAATACCCAGGATTGTGGGCATCGGTGAAAGGCGCTTCCGCAATCGACCAGCCGCAATACCTGGCGCTGCTGCATGTTCTTCGGACCTCCGAGGGACTTTGGGCAGCCAGTCGCCCTTTCTTCGAACGCTGGGATATCTCTCCCGCTCAATTCAACCTGCTCAACTTGGTGGCGGACCAACCCGAGGGACTGTCCCAGGCGGCTCTCAGTCGCCAACTCCTGACCCATCGATCCAACGTCACCGGATTGGTGGATCGATTGGAGCGGAAAACCTGGGTCGTGCGCCAGGCTTCGGCCACCGACCGTCGACTTTGGCAGGTCCAGATCACCTCAGGTGGAAGGGCCTTGGTGGATGAGATTCGGCCGTTGTACCTGAACTCGGCACTCCAACTGATGGAGGGGGTTAGCCCCGCCGAAGCCGAATCGATGATTCGACTATTGTCCCAGATCGACAAAAACTGTCAGCGTCTTGAACCCAATTTGGTATCTCCTTCGCGATGAAAAATGACCGGAACTACAAGCTGCTCTTGACGAGCCAGTTCATCAGCGCCTTTGCCGATAATTCCATTCTCGGGGTAATTATCGGCCAATTGACCTATATGCAGCAGCGCGGTGAGCTGACATCCGATGCCCTTCGGTTTCGGAATTCTCTCTACACGCTGATGATATTCATTCCACCGATCTTTCTCAGTTCGGTTTGTGGGTATTTGAACGACCGATATCCCAAGACCAGTTGGTTGGCGCGGGGAAATCTGGTCAAAGTGGTAGGAGCCATATTTTGTCTACTCAGCATTTGGTTTGGGTTTTGGCTGCAAGGGGTCGGCTATTTCATTGTCGGTATTGGCGTCAGCATTTATGGGCCGGCAAAGTATGGGATTCTGCCAGAAATCCTTCCACGGGAACGCTTGGTCAAGGCCAACGGGATGGTGGAGTTGCTGACCTTGGTGGCCATCCTGACCGGGGGAATCGCCGGAGCAAAATTGTCCGATATTTTTCGTGATAAAATCATCAATTCCTATCTGATTCTCCTGACCCTCTACGGCACTTCCTGGGCGCTCAATTTTGTCATGACACCGACGCCAGCCAACAAGTTGATACGATTCCAGTCCAGTACCGGTGAGTTTTTTGGGCATCTGGTTGCGTTATTCCGCCAGCCTCGGATTTCGAGAACGTTGATCGGCACCGCCCTTTTCTGGGTCTGCGGTGCGATGCTGAAGATCAATTTCCAACCGTGGGGCCTCGAAGTCCTCAAGTTTACCACGAATACCCAAATTGCCATCTTGGGTGTCTGGCTCAGCATTGGACTCATGCTGGGCAGTGTGCTGGCGGGAATGTGGTTTCCCATCGGCGATCTCCGCAAGACGCGCCTATTCCTGGCGCTCCTGGCGGTCCCGGTTGCCACGCTTTACCTGGTTCATACGTCCGAGTGGTGGCGCACGCCTGTTTTTGAGGTGGCTGGAATCCAGATCATCGTGCCGGTCACCTTGCTCTTGATCAGTGCCGGTGTGATTTCCGGCCTGTTTCTTATTCCCCTCAATGCCGCGCTGCAGGACGAATCCGACCACACCAAGCTCGGTAAAACCATTGCGGTCCAGAACTTGAACGATAACCTGGGGATGCTCTTGGCTGGGGCCATGTGTGCGGGAGCTGCGTCGTTGCATCTCAGTTCATCCGACCTGTTCATTGTCGTGGCCGCACTGTTGCTCTCCGTTGCTTTAGTCTACCGCATTCCCAGGAAGTCCGTGGCACCGGCTCAGATTCATTAAGTCAATTCGATTTTCGTCCGTTTCCTTCCAGCACGTATGCAACTCCTCCTCTGGCTGGTCCGTCTCTGTTTTGGCTTTCGGACATTTAACATGGAAGCTCTCAAGGCTCCCGGGCCAATCCTGTTGGTCCCGAACCATGTCTCGTGGCTCGATTGGTTGTTTGTCGCTCTTTGTCTGGAGGACGACTGGCGGTTTGTCACCAGCGCCAACACGGCGGAAACCTCCTGGCTTCACAAAAAGATCATGGTGAATCGACGGACCTTTCCGATCGATCCAACCTCACCGTATTCGACCCGGCGGATGGCTGAATACCTGGCCACAGGCGGACGCTTGGTCCTGTTTGCCGAGGGACGGCTCTCGCGAACCGGGTCGCTCATGAAAATCTTTGATGGCACTGGCTTTCTTATCCATAAAACCAATGCCAAGGTCATCACCTGTTATCTGCGCGGAGCCAATCGGTTGCTGTGGGCCCGTCAAACGGGACGTAGGTTCTGGTTTCCCCGGGTGACGGCCCATTTTAGCGAGGTATTGACCGCCCCGCCAACAGCCGGCCTTTCTCGAAAGGAGGCGCGGCCTCGATTAACCACCTGGCTCCGGGAACAAATGCTTCTGCAACAATTCCAAGTGGAAGACCAATTTGGTCCCAAGCACCTGTTGGCCGCGATCATTGAAACGGCAAGACAATGTCCGTCCAAGTTGATCCTCGAAGATATCACCTTCAAGCCGTTGACCTATCGCCGGGTACTGGTCGGAACGGAAGTATTGGCGAAGGCCTGGAAAAGACGGTGGGCACGGGAAACGGCGAATCAAAAGCATCCAGTGGTGGGAGTTTTGCTACCCAATGTTAATGCAACCCCTTTGACCGTGCTGAGTCTCTGGTCTGCGGGTTGCGTTCCCGCGCTCCTCAATTTTTCCACGGGCAACGCGATCATGCTGGCGTGTGCGCAGTTGGCGGGAATTCGCCACATTATCACCTCGCGAAGCTTTTTGGAAAAAGCGCGTCTGGACCTCAGTAATCTATCCACCGCCGGCATTGATTTGGTCTATTTGGAAGATGTCCGGAAGGAATTCGGGTCAATGGTCAAGTTGACCGCATTGGTGCGCCAGACCTGTTGCCTGGGGGCCGGATTGGTTCCCGAACGATCCGATCGGTCGGACCCGGCGGCAATTCTTTTTACCTCGGGATCAGAAGGTGTCCCGAAGGGCGTCGAACTGGCGCACGGGAATATCCTTGCCAATATCCGCCAGTCATTGGCACGCCTCGATTTCACCGACAGTGAACGCATTTTTAATGCTTTGCCCCTGTTTCACAGCTTTGGACTGGGCACGTGCACGTTGCTTCCGCTGGTCCGCGGCTTGTATATCTTCCTATACCCATCGCCGCTTCATTACCGAATCATTCCCGAGATGGTTTACGACCGCGCTTGCACGGTCATGGTTGGGACCAACAGTTTTCTCTTGGGATACGCCAAGCGGGCAAATTGCTATGATTTCCAGTCCGTCAAATACCTGGTTGCCGGAGCCGAAAAATTACAGGAAGCCACAGCCACCCTCTGGGCGCAAAAATTCGGGCTTCGCATCTTGGAAGGCTACGGAGCCACCGAATGCAGCCCCGTCATCAGCGTGAATTCGATGATCGAAATACGGATAGGATCGGTCGGCCACTTCCTACCGGGTATTGAATGGAAGCTGGAGCCGGTCGAGGGGATTGCTGAAGGCGGACGCCTGTTTGTGCGCGGTCCCAATGTCATGCACCGCTATCTGAACCCCGATGCCAATGCGCATTTTCAGGAACTGGGCGGCTGGTATGATACCGGCGACCTGGGTCGCGTGGATGGGGATGGCTTCCTTTTCCTCATGGGCCGACTCAAGCGATTTGCCAAAATCAGTGGCGAAATGGTGAGCTTGACCGCCGTCGAAGACTCACTCGCGGGAGCATTCCCCGACTTGGGTCTACGCTGCGAGGTGGCCATCATTACCCGTCCCGACCCGGAAAAGGGGGAAGTTCTCATCGCCGTGACCAATGAGCCGCAATTGACCGTGGAACGCCTGCGGACGGCCATTCGTGCAAAAGGACTCAGCAATCTATCGGTGCCTCGGGAAATTCAAGTGATCAAAGAAATTCCCAAGCTGGGCACGGGCAAGGTCGATTACCGAAGTCTGACGGCATTGCTGGCTTCGTTACCTGCTTGCGATCGGGTCATGGCCTCGTAGGATCAGCGTCGATTCCCGTCGGACGGCTATGGGGACCAGGGTCCCCCTGCTTCCGTAGTCGCCGCTCGTGAGGCGGCACTAACTTTACCCGACCAATATCGGTCAAGCCCCGAAAATGGTGCGAATCCAGCACGGCACCCAAACTCCCGTCAACCGCCCTCCAAGGTCGTTTTACCTGGGCTGGTCCCATGTTGTCGGCCATCGGTCTTTGTTCAACAGTTTGCCGAAGGTTCGATTGTAGGGATGAACGACCCGTACCGGCTTGTTGCCATCCGTGACCAACGGGCGATTTTCATTGGCCCAGGCAAAAATCGAGCCTTCGAGGTTCAGGACATTGGTTTGTCCTGCTTTTCTCAGCCGAGTGGCCAAGTCAGACGATCGGTATCCCACGGAGCAATAAACCACCAGAGGACGTGATTGGGCGACGATCGGTTCCAATTCCTGGCCTTTAGCGGACGGTGAAATGCGAATGGCCCCGGGCAGGTGGCTGATGCGATATTCGGGTTCGGTTCGAACGTCGATGAGAATCGGTTGAACCCGGTTTGTATCGGCCAGCCAAGAGGCCAATTCTGCTGGTTGAAGCTGCGGGACATCGGGAAATCGTGAGCGGACCACGGCTTTCATTTCTTCCAGGCCATTGGTGGTGCCGGAACTCGCGAGCGCTTGTAGGACCCCGGCTACAGAACTCCAGATTGAGAGCCAACGGCGAAGCCGGATGGATAGGGTGGGAGGATTCATTTGTGGGGAAGTCGGCTCAGTTCGTCGCGCTTCGATCGAGCGACCGGATCGGCAGGATTGAGTTCAAGAGCTCGATCAAGGTAACGGACTGCTTCTTCGGGCCGATTGGCACCGGCTGCCGCTAATCCAAGTCCCAAGTAGCTTCGTTGATGTCGCGGGTCCAATTGAAGGGACTCGCTAAAAGCACGGGCAGCGGCGACCCAGCGCTCGCGGCGCAGATAAGATAGGCCAATGTGATAATGCGCCTCCACCAAGTTGGGGTTTAGGTCTGCGGCTTCGGCCAGATGTTCAAACGATTCTTCGTCTCGACCCAGGACCGCCAGTGCTTTTCCGAGTTCGAGCTGAGCGCCGGCGTCCCGAGGGTTCCTTTTCACCCTTTCGCCAAATGTCATGGCTGTTTCACTTGCGTGAAATAGGCGTCCGGCCTCGAGTATTTTCGCCCGATCATCTGGAGTGGATGGACCTAGTTGCAGCCAAACTTCAGCCATCTCGTCGCTTGAGTTTGGCCCATGAACGACGGTGTCACTGGTTGGATTATCAAAGACAAACCGGGTCTCAATCCGTGTCCCTTCGGGGAGCAGTACGGGATTGCGATAGTGATACTCGTCCTGCCATTGGAACCGCCAGTGGCGGATGAGAAACATCGACAGCGTTGTGCTTCCGGGGACCGTAATCAGTAACTCAACTTCCCGTGCGCGAAGGTGCGCATGGGGCATCACACTGAGCAATCGCGCCGCTCCAGGCAGGGTCAGGGAGCGTGCCACAAGTTGATTCGTCGAGTGGGGTGGCAGTTCGATTTGCTGTGCGACCAGTCCCAATCGGACTGGAAGCTCTTTGGGCAATCCGTTGGTCAAGTAGAGGCCAATTTTCGGCGCTATACGTTCGGGCTTGGCTGAATGTTGGACGTGGAGTTGAACCACCAAGTCCCCGGCATCCGGAAGCGGCCAGACCTGCTCAGGTGGAAGAAAGCCGATCTGGCGTCCAGGAACCCAACCGCCAAACTGCCCTTCCGGCAGTTGACCCGGCGGCATGGTCCCGCCAAATCCGCAGGCGGGATCTGCATCATCCAGCCTGCGAGCCGTGCCTGATGTATCGAGAAGAAATCGCGCGTGGTGAATGGCCGAAGAATTGGGAAGGAATTCAATCGTCCGGACGAGACGTCTCTCACCGGGCGGAATGGGAAGGACAAAATTTCGGTAAACGTCTTCGCCGGATCCAGTTACGGAAAAGTTGGTCGGAAATGGCAATATCAGGTCTGGAGTGCCCAATTGCCATCCGGTTGGAAATTGGGGAGGCGATGGAAGTTGGTCCAGGTTTCCCGCAGGTGCTCCGAGGGCGATCCATCCGAGCAACGTAGCCCGGTCCCTTTCGGAGAGGCGGCGTTCGTCCTTAAACGATCCGTGACCCAATTCCGGTGGCCACGGTGGCATGTCTCCTCGCCCAACTGCCTCGGATATCTTCTTTAGATGGGGCAGCACTTCTTGGTACGGAAATACCGAAAAGGGACCGACGCCGCCGGAGTGATGGCAACCGGCACAGGCGCGCCAGAGGAGGGGAGCGACAGCGTTGGCAAACGTGATGGAATCACCCGTGGGCAATTCCGATGGAATTTCGCCGCAACCGCGTTCGGTGGTCAAAAGGAACAACCACAATCCAATCGCGAAGAATTCGAGACCCGAACGAACAGAATAATCCGTCCATGGGATCTCGCTGGTTTCGCGAGTATATCGAGGGGAAAGACGGACCATGGGATTCTTCGGGGCGAAGATGGTCCCCGTGCTCGCAGACTTCAAGGGGTATGTCCGCCAGGTCTTGGACTGCGCCAGTCCTCTGGCGCTTTGGAAATGGCCGTTAAATGGCCGGTCGCCACGGTTTGCTACAGGGAACGTCCGGTTCCGAAGCGAAGCCCGACTCAACCGGAGTTCCGGCTTCCCGCAGTAGACCCCGTTTTTCATTGCCCCAGGCGGGCAGTCCTCATTAAACCCGGTCGGTTGTCGAAACGTCTCAAAGCGTACCAGATTCTTGGCCTTCACCCGGACTCCCCTCTCGAAGAGGTTCGGCGCGTCTATCGGCTGAGGGTCAAGGCCTGCCACCCGGACCAATACGGAGACGATCCGGTTCGACTCAAGGCTGGTCAGGATGAATTGACCGAATTGAACCTCGCCTATGAGATACTCCTGAAAGAGGAGTCGGAACCGGTGAGGGCGGCTCCCACCGTATACTCGAGCTTTCGCTATCGGGAAAGGACGGTGCGACGCAAACCTCGATTTGGGCCAGACTCGGGTTTTGGCACCAGACAGGTTGCGTGGTGGTTTCTCCCGTTGGTCGTCATTCTCTTGGTCGTCTATTTTTACTATGCTCTCCAGCCGATGGGCGGTGGGGTTGGTGGCATCTCGCCGAAATGAATTTGGAAAACGGCCTCCGCAAATGGCCCTTTTTTGGCCGAGTACCAATGACCAAAGTAGAAGCGGCGTCTCGCCGCTCTCCCCAATTAGCCCCGAGCTTTCAGGCCTAATTCGGGTGAAGTTTTACCGGGTCACTCAAGCCTAAGGCAAATTGGCCTAACTCCAGAAAGCCGCGAGACGCCGCTTCTACATTGAGCCCATTTTGTCCGTGACTCTTGCCTCAATCGGCCAAACCCTTGTCTCGCAGTTTTATCCATGAACTACTCCGCCAAAACTTCCCGGCGAACGTTTCTACGCGCCGGTCTAACAGGTGCCATAGCGGCACCGTTTATCACCCGGAATCTTTTGGCTGATCCCCCGTCCAGGCGGGTAATCCATGCCAGCTTTGGAGCTTCTGGCATGGCATGGGCCGATCTGACCGCAATTGCCAACGCTCCCAATGTCACCATTGCGGCGATTGCCGAGGTGGATTCCGGTCGGTTGGTGGAAGTGCGAAAAAAGTTTCCGGACGCCCGGATTTATCAGGATTACCGGGTCTTGTTGGAGAAGGAGAAAATTGATTCGGTCAATGTGTCCACCCCGGACCACATGCATGCGGCGATGGGCATGGCGGCGCTAAACCACGGCGTGAACGTCTATGGCCAAAAACCGCTGACCCACGATTTGTACGAGACTCGTCGCCTGACCGAAGCGGCGCGGGCGAAGAAACTTGTGACCCAAATGGGCATCCAGATTCACTCGGAAAGCGAATACAAACTGGCGGTCGCTCTGGTTCAATCCGGTACCATCGGAAAGATCAAGGAGGTCCACACCTGG
>CAILNN010000167.1 GCA_903835555.1 uncultured Verrucomicrobiota bacterium | reverse complement strand
TCGCGAATCGAGCTTCAGACGGGGCTGGCGCATGCACGGAAAGTAGACAGGAAAAGTAAGGATGTCAATACAGGTGACCTGGCCCTTGATTTTGTTTTGAACAGTAACAACGGGCTGGCGTCCGTAACAATCAGTTGCATACTCACTCCACATGAAACTTTGGCTGTTCGTCTGCCTTTTCGCGGCCTTGGCGGGAGGCCAAGCGGCCCCGACTTCGCCCGCTGGTATTCCCAACTCGCCTGTTACAGCAAGGGTTGACATTCCCACTTCTGTTCCGGCGGCAACGGATGTTTCAGCCAAGGATTATTTCCTCATTTCGGCTCGCTACACCAATGCCCTGACGCTGGCACCGACAGCCGACGATGGGCGAATCGCTCAAACGGTGGGCCGTTTTTTTGAACGCAGCCATTACACGCGACATAAATTGGACGCAGAGATCGGCAAGAAGATGTTCGACCGCTATCTGGATGCGCTTGATCCGCAACGGCTCTATTTTTTACAGACTGATTTGGCGGAATTCGACCCGGTCCGGGAACATCTCGATGAGTTGATCCTAGTAAAACGGGATGTGCAACCTGCCTACGATATCTTCAATCGATTTCTGCTTCGATATGACCAGGCGTACGCGGCCGTAATTGATCGGCTTAAGGCGGGTAGTTTTGACTTTACGGCAGACGACAAAATGCTCGTGAACCGAAAGGATGCGCCTCGCCCGGCAAACCTGGATGAAGCGAAGAAGCTCTGGATCGATCGACTGCGCTATGAGTACTTAACCGAGAAGCTGGATGACGGCGAAATTAAAGGGATGGTGATTGGATTACGGACCAATTTGATTTCCGGGGCTCTCACCAACCTCCTCGAAAGCTTGACCAATAAATTTGGCATTGAGCATGGCACGGTCTTGGCAAACTCAACGCTTTCCCAATTTAAATCCGCCATCGAAAAGGCGGGAACGCCGGTTCGGACCAATGAAATCCTGGAATCGGTTATTCAGCCGGTAAAGTCAGAGATTGAAGCCGCCCGACCTGAAGCCATCGTCAAGAAATTGGTGCGCCGATACCAACGAACTCTCCGCAACTTGAAGCAGTTCGAATCGGATGAGGTCCTTCAGCTCTGGCTGGATGCACTGGGCCATGCCTACGACCCACACACCGACTATATGGGGAAGCGTGAACTCGATCAGTTCGCCATGGGAATGAACCTCCGGCTCTTTGGAATTGGCGCGACGCTATTCTCTGAAGACGGCTATACGGTTATCAAAGAAATCCGGGCAGGGACACCGGCCGACAAATCGAAACTGCTTAAAGTTAACGACAAAATCGTCGGTGTTGCCCAAGGGGAGAAAGAGATGGTGGATGTCGTCGATGAAAAGTTGAGCAAAGTCGTTGACCAAATTCGCGGCAAGAAAGGAACGGAAGTCCGTCTGGCGATTATTCCGGCGGGAGCAGACGCATCAGCCAAGAAAGTCGTTTCGTTGATTCGGGACGAAATAAAGCTGGAGGACGCCCAAGCGAAGGCAAAGTTGGTGGAGTTTACCAATGAGGGAAGCAAGCCGTTGCGCGTTGGGGTTATCGACCTTCCCAGTTTCTACGCCAATTTTAGTGTCGGTGATACCAAGGGCTCTGGATCAACCACCACCGGCGATGTCAACAAGCTGCTCAAGAAACTGACGGCGGAAGGGGTCGACGGCGTTATCCTGGATTTGCGCCGGAATGGCGGCGGCTCGCTTGATGAAGCGATCAACCTCACTGGTTTGTTCATCAAGTCGGGTCCGGTTGTTCAGGTCCGAAATCCGGATGGCTCTGTGCAGGTGGATGACGATACAGATGAGACGGTTGCCTACGACGGACCGTTGATTGTCTTGACCAGCCGGTTTTCAGCAAGCGCCAGCGAGATTTTGGCCGCTGCCCTTCAAGACTATGGTCGGGCTCTGGTGGTTGGCGACAAATCAACCCACGGCAAAGGAACCGTTCAGACGGTGCAGGAGTTGAACAATTATATCCGAGGAGTTGAGAATCCAGGCGCTGTCAAAGTCACCATCCGGAAGTTTTACCGGGCTAATGGTGGTAGCACGCAGCTTCAGGGAGTCACCCCCGACATGGTGTTGCCGAGCTTGAACAACTATGCTGAGGTCGGCGAGTCGTCGCTCGAAAACGCCTTGGCGTATGATACAATTCCGAAGGCCAACTACGAAAAATTAAATCGGGTTCAACCGTATCTTGCTGAACTGCAAAAGCGTTCAGCCGAACGCCTCTCGAAGGACAAAGACTTTGCCTATTTGGCTGAAGACATTGAGCGGTACCGCAAAGCGTTGGCTGAAAAGAGTGTTTCGCTAAGCGAGGCTCAACGCCGTGCAGAGCGGGAAGAACTCAAGGCCAAGTCACGGGCGAGGAAAAAGGAATTGCTCGCGCGCCGAGAAACACAGCCCACCACTTACGAGATTAGCCTCAAGCAGGCGGCTGAAAAGGGATTACCCTCTCCAGTAACCAACAAGGCTCCGGCTAGCGTCATTGGTGACCCAACGGAAATTGACCCGGTGGAGGCCCCTACCGACCCGGATGCCGAGGAACTGGACGAACCCGTCACCGCCACGGATATTCACCTCAAAGAAGCCGAGCGTATCATGATGGATTTTATCCGTTTAACGGCGGGGAAAAATGGTGTTGCTGCAACGCGCTAGTGGTGCCCTCTAGAACGGTATATTCGGTCGCGTAATGGACTACACCTTGGAATCCAGTTTAATGAATGCCTTGTTCGAATCCCTGGTTGAACTTATTCGCCGAACGTCAGCCGAGATACCGGAGGACGTTCATCGCGCACTCCTTGCGTCGCTGGAAGAGGAGAAAAAGGGAACGATCGCTGAGAGCGCGTTGAAAATTATCGACCGCAATATTGCCCTGGCTAAACAGAAGTCTCAGCCGATATGCCAGGATACTGGCAGCATTATTTTCTATGTCGATGTGCCGATTGGATTTGACCAACTAGCCTTTGAAAAGACCTGTCGGGAGGCGGTCACAGCATCGACGAAAAAAGGGTATCTCCGGCAGAACTCGGTGGACTCCCTGACGGGTGTCAATGACGGAACCAACGTGGGACCGGGGGCTCCCACCGTTCATTTTCATCAGCATCATTCTCCCACAGTATCAGTGCGGTTGATGCTCAAGGGGGGCGGCTGCGAAAATGTCGGAGCCCAATATTCGCTGCCGTTGGAAAAACTCCATGCGAACCGCGATCTGGACGGTTGCCGCCGGGTTATATTGGACGCGGTTGTCCAGGCGCAGGGCAAAGGCTGCGGGCCGGGAATCCTGGGTGTCTGCATCGGAGGCGATCGAGCAACCGGCTACGAGTACAGCAAACAGCAGTTTTTGCGGATGTTGGACGACCGGAACAGTGACCCTCGCCTGGATGCTCTCGAACAAGACATCCTGAAGACGGCCAACGAATTGGGCATCGGTCCGATGGGATTCGGCGGCAAGACAACGTTGTTAGGAGTCAAAATTTGCGCGGCCAACCGCCTACCGGCGTCATTCTTTGTCAGTATTAGCTACATGTGTTGGGCTTACCGCCGCCAAGGAATTGAGTTGGATGCCGATCACGCCATTGCCCGATGGCTCTATTAGGGCGTGTTTTCAAAATGCATTCGCCTATGATTCGTCTTCAAACACCGTTGACAGAGGCCGCTGTCCGTGGATTGCGTGTTGGCCAGGAAGTTTCTCTGAGCGGCGTTGTCTATACCGGACGGGACGCCGTGCACAAGTACCTCCATGAAGGAGGACTCCTTCCCGATGGAGTTTCATTTCATGATGGGGTGATTTATCACTGCGGCCCGGTGGTTATGAAGGAACCCAACGGCGATTGGAAAGTAACAGCAGCCGGACCGACGACCTCCATCCGGGAGGAACCGTATCAAGCGCAGATCATTCGCGATTTCGGCGTTCGGGCAGTCATTGGCAAGGGAGGAATGGGAGATCAGACAATGGCAGCGTGCAAGGAATACGGTTGCGTTTATCTTCACGCCATCGGAGGGGCCGCTCAGGTGTTGGCAGAATGCGTTCGGAAAGTGCGTGGCGTATCATTTCTGGAGAAATTCGGGTCTCCCGAGGCCATCTGGGAACTTGAAGTTGTCGATTTCCCGGCGGTGGTGACCATTGATGCCCACGGGAACTCGCGGCACCGCGAAATCCTGGCGCATAGTCAAGCGGAGTTGGCCAAGCGGCTATAGGGCGTTCCTGACAGGGGCACAGCTTAAGGACCATTGCGCCCGGACGATCATCCGGTAAAGTCGTGTATCCGAATGTCTGCCGTCCAACACTCCCCGACCCGTCGAACCGCAAGCACCGCAGCCACTTTGCCTGTCGGGGTCCGCTTGGTTCGCCTTGAAAATGGTTTGCAACTGATCCTTCGGCCTGATCACAGCGCCCCGGTTGTCAGTGCCCAGGCGTGGTGCGCAGCGGGCAGTATCCATGAGGATCGATGGCTTGGTGCAGGTTTGTCGCATGTCTTGGAACACATGCTATTCAAAGGGACGTCAATACGCGGCGGAGGACGTATTGACCAGGAGGTTCAGGCGGCGGGCGGCTACATGAATGCCTACACCTCATTTGATCGGACGGTTTACTGGATCGACGTCCCGAGCACGGGAGCCCACATCGCCATCGATATTCTTTGCGACATCTTCCAAAATGCCACCCTGCCCGCCGATGAACTGACCAAAGAATTGGATGTTATCCGTCGGGAAATGGAGATGGGAAATGACGATCCGGGACGGCATTCCAGCCGACGTTTGTTCGAGGTTGCGTACACCCAAAGTCCCTACCGCTATCCCATAATAGGTCTTCCGGATATTTTCAATCGATTGACCCGGACGGAGATCGCGGCTTACTACCACGAAAAATACGCACCGAACAATTGCTTCCTAGTGATTGTTGGGGACTTTGACCCCGCGAGCGTGATCACCCAAGTGACAAATGCTTACAAAGGGTCTGGTGCGCGTCCGGTTCCATTCCCGGTGATACCGTTGGAACCACCCCAAGTTGGTTCGCGAGAAACGGTTGAGGAAGGCTCGATTCAACTGGGTCACTTTCATTTGGCGTGGCACACCCCGGATATTCGGCATGCGGATACCCCTGCCCTGGATGTCCTCTCGACATTGCTTGGATCTGGGCGCAGTTCCCGGCTTTACCAAGCGGTTCGGGAAAAAGCCAATCTGGTTCACTCCGTCAATGCCTGGATTTATACCCCCAGCATGGCGGGGCTTTTCGGCGTCAGCGCCGTTTGCGACGGCGAGCGCTTTGCAGCGGCCCGCGATTTGATCCTGGCGGAACTGGATCGGATGAAGACCGACCTGGTTGGGGCATCGGAACTAGCCAAGGCGGTCAAGCAATTCACTGCCGCCACCCTGTCCACGCGAAAGACAATGGAAGGCCAAGCCCAAGACTTAGGTTCCAATTGGATGGTCGCGCGTGACTTGAACTTCAGCGAGCGGTATCTGGCAGCCGTACGACAATTGACGCCAGAAGATATTCGGGTGGTCGCCAACCGATATTTGGTGGAGTCGGGGCGAACCGTCTATGCACTGCTTCCTAAAGGATCGTCAGCGGGAGCTACTACCCATGTCGAGAATACCGACCAGCATCCGATTCAGAAACTGATTTTGAGCAATGGGCTGACGGTTCTGGTGAAAGAAGACCACCGCTTGCCATTCGTCGAATTACGAGCGGCATTCAATGGCGGACTTCTGGCCGAGAACTCCCAAAACTGTGGGATCACTTCTTTGCTGGCCCGAACCTTGGTCAAAGGAACGACCACTCGCAACGCTCAGGAGATTGCCTCGGAAATTGAGAGTCTCGGCGGGAGTTTGGACGCCTACGGCGGTAATCACAGCTTTGGTGTGACGGCAGAAGTCATGCGCGAAGATTTTGAATGCGGGCTTCATCTCTTTGCCGATGTTATCCTTCGCCCAACGTTTCCCGAAGAACCACTTGAGCGAGAGCGAGAGGCCCAAATCGCCAGTCTTAGGGGCCAGCGCGACCAATTATTGCAATGCGCGTTCAAGAGCGTTCGCCGACAGCTTTTCGGGGACCAAGGGTACGGACTCGACAGCACGGGGACAGAAGCATCGCTCAAAGCGATCAGCCGACGCGATTTACAGGACTTCCAGCACCGATTGATGGTGCCGAACAACGGCGTATTGGCCGTCTTTGGGGATGTTCACATGGAGGCCGTGCGGGGAGCATTGGAAGCGGCGCTGGGCGGATGGAAACCAAGCAACCTGGCACAACAAACAGCAACTATCCTACCCCACGCACGAGTGCCTCACGTGGTCGAAGAGCGGGACAAGGAACAAGCGGTTCTGGCGTTGGGATTCCCCGGAACAACGTTTGACCATGCCGACCGCTATGCGTTGGAGTTGATCCAGGAAGCCTGTTCGGATATGGGCAGCCGCTTGTTCATGCGCGTTCGGGATGAATTGGGGTTGGCCTATTACGTGGGTGCTTCCAATTTCCTGGGCCGTACCCCTGGACTTTTTGCCTTTTACTGCGGCACATCGCCGGAACAACTGGAACAGGTTGAAGCCGAGTTACGCCAGCAGGCGGAGAATCTGAGGCGGGACGGACTGACTGCGGAGGAGCTGGAGCGCGCGAAAGCGAAAATCTTGGGTCAAAAGAAGATCGCCCGCCAGGACTTGGGCGGCTTTGCCCTGTCAGTCGCCTTGGATGAACTCTATGGATTGGGATATCGCAATTTTGAGGGAGACGACGCCCGGTACAATGGGGTGACTCTCGAGCAAGTCCAGGAGGTGGCGCAGCGCTACTTCCGCCCCGAAGATTCCGTGCTCAGCGCGATCCGGGGGAAATGACCGGTCCCTTTCGAGAGGGACGAGGCAGGAACCATCGCCGGGCCAAAGCGAGCTCGGCGAGGCGCAAAGAGGCGATCAATAAGCCGACCCCAATTAGGCAATACAGGAATAATGAAAGACCGATGTTTTCAAAACCATCGAGATGGAGACGCTCATGGATCAGCGAGGCAATTTCCTGGGAGATGTAGTTCGTGACCAGATATCCAATCAGGAGGAGAAGAACAGTCGCCAAAAGAGCTGCAAGAGCGTACGGCAGGCGGGTGCACGCGAGAAATAGCCCAAAGGCTCCGCCGACGGCCACCCACAACAAAACAACGAGAATTGGCCCCTCCTGCATCAGAAAGTACACACTGTCAAGACCGCGATTACCCGCCAAATGCAGGAGGGTCGGCCAAACTACAAAAATGGGTAGGACCTGGAGAATAAGCGCCGAGAATCGGGCCAGGATCATGCGCCGAGGAGACAGTGGTGTTACCAAGAGCAGTTCAAACCCACCTTCGGCTCTTTCTCGCCGAAAGCTGGAAACTGCGGATGCGACCGCCGCCAGGAGAATGAACGGGCTTAGAGTCAATAAACCTTCTTCCAACCGTTGGGAGGCTCCCAGGGTGGAAAAGTTGAGCATTGGGACCAGCGCCATCCAGATGGCCAGCCAAATGGCCCAAATGATCCGTTGTTCCCAGCGGCCCATTTCAAGCCACCAAGCCGGATTGGAGTCCATCGCCCTGCCCTTTCGCCGTTTCTTCCAGGCAGGCGCGAAACGCTCCCGAGTCAAGGTCTCCACGGCGGCCTTCAGACGCGGCGGTAATGGGGGAGATCGCCAGACTCGCCGGACATGATGGGTAGCGGCATAGATCATCGCCACGACTAGCAAAAGGGAAATCAGGAGGATTCCAGCCATCAGCATCAACTGTTGGATCGAGGTATTGGCCCCTGCCCCTTCGGTCCAAAACGTCGAATAGCCGTCACCTGAAAAAGAAAGTCGATTAATCCAGGTATCCCAACGCCACAGCCAGAGATTGATGAACGACCAATCGTGGATGGCCGATTTTGGTAAAGACAGATACTGGAACAACGCGTGGATGGTTGTGTGGACACCGATCAAGGCCAAACCGCTCCCAAGAGAAATCAGGAGGGCCATTAACCTTGCCTTTACCCAGGATTGGGACAAGGCAGACGCCAGCAATCCTGCAGTGAGGGCAAGACCCAGAACAGCTGCCTGCGTCATTGCCATGCGAAGCATGTCCATCCAACCGACTCCTCCGACCAAAAGGGTTACAGCCAATACTGGGAATGCAGCGGCGAGAAAGGTGAGCGCCCGCCATGCATGGACGAAGGCTTTTCCGAGAACGATGTCCAGTGGCTTGAGAGGGGTGAGAAATAGTAGATTAAACGTTCCCTCGCGTTTTTCCTGACTGAGGCAATCGGCGCTCAGGATGGGTGCCAGAAGCCATAATCCGGCTACCAGAAAAATGTTCATGACGCCAAACAATCGTTGGCCTTCATTGTTACCCCCACCGAAGGGAGAGACTGACCTGAATTGGACATTCCCCAACAATCCCATTTGCCAACAAAGAACCGCCATGGCTAGCACGCCTCCTAGCATGCGAATCCACATCGTTGAGCGCTGGCGCGCCAACTCGCGGAGTTCTCGTTGGATGACCGGCCACACGACGATTATGGATTTGGCCTGGGGCTCGCATGGAACCCAGCATTGCAGACAACCCATGCGTTTTGGTTCTGCGGAATAAGCGTGGTTTGGACCGCCGGGCAGGTCTGGAGGGCCGCGTTACAGCAGGCTGGAAAGCCTGCGCTACGGTCCTGCGGACGGCCAATTAGCTTCGCTTTTGCCGAATTGGCGTGATTCGGACCGCCGGGCAGGTCTGGATATCTGCGATACGGCAGCCTACAAGGCTGCGCTACGGGAGCGTCGTGCGGACCGCCTATGGCTCGACGGAGTCTAGCCCTACCGATGTTGTTACTGTTCAATTGTTTACAATTGCCTAGTACGGGTCGGTTCATTTCCATTGCCAGGAGAGATGAGAGCAAACCAGTAGGCCATCAATCGCGAACAGCAGCCGAAACCATTTCCAGGACCCGCCGGAGTCCGTCGTCGCCTCCCAAGCTTCCTTCGTTGAAGGGGGTTCTGGGAATGGGTTTCCAATCTTTTCGGGACTCATCCAGGTGCCAAGATGGTTGGGGCAAACCGGTCAGTTCGGGGGCATATTGACCCTCATTTCCTCCCATCTTGTAGATGACTAAATCGAGGGAGGGCACGACAAAGATGGCGAAACCGCCCGCACCGGACTTGTAATACGCGTCACGGGGTGCCCCGGCGACATGGCCGTCCGAGTTGTTTTCAAACATCAAGGTGAATGGGGTATGGGGATTGAAGAGAGACGGGCGTCCAAGTTGTGCCACATAGTCGGCGGGCACCAGTTGCTGGTTCCCCCAACGCCCCTGATGCAGGAGGCAATACCCGAATCGGAGGGCATCGGTGGCATGGACGGCGATACTTCCGGCACCATTGGCATGCGGCAGGGTGATCGTTCCCCGATGCAGGCAATAATCCCATGGTCCCCAACCCATCGGCTTAGCCAATCGTTCATCAATATAGGTTCGTAATTCCATGCCGGTAACTCGCCGAAGAACCATGGATGCGATGTGGGGTGTGGGCGACGAGTAGGAGTAACCTGCCCCGGCATTAGTCCACAGAACCGTGCGGAGGGATGATTGGTCGAGGTCTTTTAAATCCTGTCCGGGAACAGGCGTCAGGGGAACAACGACGCCATGGACCACACCCGGGCTGGAGCCTTCACCGTGATAACCGGCGCTCATGCACAGGAGCTGACCGAGGGAGATATCCGCCTTCCGGGGGTCATCGAGGGGGAATGCTTCCGGAAGGTATCTTTCGGTAAAGACCTTTTGGGCGAGGCCATCCGGGATGGCATCGCGAAATTCATGCAGCATGATGCCACAAGCGACACTGGTATAGGCCTTCCCGGTTGAGGCCATGTCCGGGTTTGAATCGCGATGGGCACGCCCAAAGTAACGTTCGAAGACCAGATAACCGTGACGGACCACGAGCAATCCACCGTTTTGACTGCATCGCTCGGTGAATTGGTAGGCTTGTTCCAAGCGAGCCAAGTCCATGCCCGCCTTTTCGCGAATCTCGGAAACGTTTGTCACCGATCGCCATCCTCCTTGGCTGTCCGGCGGCGGGAAGTAGTCGAGGTCTTTGGCTAAGGTGGTTACAAACCCTAAAGCGAGAGCGGCCAGAAATCGAAGGAAGGGCATGGGGAAGAAGCGAAACATTGCCTCTCATAAAATACAACCGGGAATACCCGATTTGGGTCCCTGAAATTCCGATTCCGTTGCGACCACCAATTTACCGACGAAAACCGGTGGTTCGATGGTTTGGCATTTACCGGATGCCTATAAGGCTGCGTCACGGGGCTACGTTACGGAAGCAAAAAGGCCGCGACCAAGGACTGGTCGCGGCCCAAAGCACTGACGTTCGCTCAATGCGGTCGTCAGGGTAGGATTAGTTCCGAACGCGGAAGAACTTCGCCGCGCCAGAGATGGGGGCGGTGTAGGTGCCGGAGCTGTTGCCGGTGGAGGTGTAGGCCCCGCCGAGGGTGGAGGTGTACTCGAGGGTGCCGCCGCCGGTCCAGGTGATGGTCAGGTTGGTGCCGTTGGAAGTGATGCCGGTGATGATGGAAGCCGGAGAGACAAACGGAGCAACGTCATAGAAGCCGAGGTTGTCGATACCGATATACCAACTGCAAGTACCGAGCTGGGCCAAACGGAGACGAACGTGGGGCTGCTTGGCGGCCAAGGGGATGCGGACGGCTTCGATACGCTTGCCTTCGGTCTTGTCGTCGTTGATGCGGGGAGCGAAGTACGGGGACAACGCTTGAGTAAACGGAGCAGCAACGCCGTCGCCGTACTTATGGCCGCGATGGGTACCGGTTTCGTCAAACCAGATTGGGACTTCGCCCCGGACGAAGTTGAAGGTTCCAGCAACGTCAACGGTTCCGTCGAAGTTGAAGAGAATGTCGGTCGGATCGCTGCCAATCTTACCGCCATCGAGGTAGTAGATGACCGGGTTCCAAGTGGCACCTTGGTCAATGGAGTACTCAATGGCACCCAGGTTGTCTTGGTTCTGCTTATAGATGGATGACCAGGAGACAACGGGATTGGTCACGCTGCTGAGGTCATAATCCTTGCTGTAGGCATATTGGACCTGACCGTTGTCGAAACCGGTGTTGCCGTCGGCAGTTCCCGTTCCATTGCCGGTCCGGTTATCCGATTCAGCCATGAACACGTTATTGAAGGCGATTTGGTCAACTGGCTGACCGTTGACAGTCTGGCCAGGCAGCACGTTCTTGGAGTCTCCTTCGATTCCGGCGAAGTCATCAATAGCGACGACCACCCAGCTCATGTAGTAGTTGGATTGGGGGTCCGTCACGTCGCCGGCAGCATGGCTGGTTTGGTCCTCAATGTAGGTGAAATCCCAAGCATACCAAGTGCTGCCAAGGACGCCGGTAGGTCCGACCACGGTAGCAGGAGCAGCAACGGGAACATTGGGGAGGGAGGTGGTCGGCAGGAAGGTGGTGCCTTCGGGATAGGATTCGAAGTCGTCATACAAAGCCGGATTGACGGCGGGGAGGTAGAGCGACTTGAGGTTCATGAAGGACCAGGACTCAGTGGTCACTTTGCCGTTAGCGTCAGCAAAGGTGAGGGTGGCCGAGAGGGATTCCGCCGGAGTGATTAGCGTAGTGGGAGTCCACGTCACAGACAGGATGTTGCCAGAACGGCTCTTGGTCACCGGAACGGTTTTACCGCCAACGCTCAGGGAAACCGAGCTATCGTTTAGAGCCACAGCACCGTCGACGAGGTGAAGGGTTACAGCAGAGCTCGGGAAAATAAGCTGGTGAGCAACCGTAGGAGGATTGACAAACTTCACATAAGGTCCAGAGGGAGCGGCAGTCGACGAATAGGCAGGGAAACCGCCATTGGCGACGTCGTTGACCAGGACTTTCTTGCCGTTAGGAAGAACGGAGTAAAGTTCGATACCGAGGTCATTATTGGCGTGAATCAACGAGATGCGCACCGGATAAAATCCAGGCTTGGAGGCGTAGACGTAGAATTGATAACCGGCATCGGCACTGCTGGTGTTACGACCAGCGAGGACGGCTTGGGTGGCATCCCAGGAACCCACATAGGCGTGGAACACATCGGGAGTACGAACGCCGAGGGTGCTCAAACCAGCGGGAAGCTGGACATAGGTGAGGAATTCCGCTTCAACACCATCGCTGGAACCGGGCAACCCGGGGAATGCAATATCGTTGGTGAAGTAGCCGGAGGCTCCCGCACCGAGGTTCAAGGTCGAGGAAAGGACACCGGAAGGAGCGGATGAATTGTTTGAAAGCACCGCGCCAGAGTCATCAACGGCGACGCCATTGAGGTTGATTTCGGTGTTATTGTAATTGTCATTGTCGCTCACGAAATTGACCGGGCCGTTGACGATGAAGAAATCGTTGGCGAAGACATTGTAATTGAAGCCGGGCTTCGAGGTGTCTACGGCCACGGCGCTGGCGGGGGGCAGCGGGACATAACCGGTGGTGGTAAACGACCAGTTGATGGAGATCGGCTTGGTTCCGTCGACGAAGCTCAGGGTATTGGTGTGCGTCGTGTTGGAAGGCAAAAGGGCAGGAACCGTGTAAGAAACCGTGGTAACCTTGCCGACCTTGGTGATCGTCGGGGTCACAACAACGCCGTCGAGAGCCAAAGTAATCTTGGTCTTGTCAACCGGGGTGGGGCCGTCGAGCAAGGTAGCGGCGATGGTCGGAACTGGGGAGGCGCTTCCTTCACCCGGGACTGGGAGCAACGAGGTGGCATAGGAACCGGCGGCACCGGTGGTGATAGCGCGGAAAGCCGGGATACCACCGTTGGCAGTGTCATTGACCAGAACACGGTTGGTCACACCTCCGGAGACGACCAACGAAGCGAATTCGAGGTTAGCGTCGCCACCACCGTTTTCATAGAGAACGCGGGCGGCATAAAGACCGGCTTTGGCCACAGAAACGGTGAAAACGGTGTCAGCGGCACCACGTCCACCGTCGAACTGACCGGCATTGACAGCACTAGGCCCGAATAGGTCTTGGGGAGCGGCACCACCGATGGTCAATCGGAAACCGTCATCGCTCGTCACGACAAAGGTGGTCTGACCGGCAGGGAGTTCGAGGTAGGTCAGAAGATCGGCGGCGATGTTGTCGGTGAGGCCGGTCGTTCCTGGAAGGCCAGGCATTTGATCGTCTGGAGTGAAATAGCCGGTCGAGGTTCCAGCGGTCTTGCTGATGTTTACGGAACCGGCGATGGTGAACGTAATGGGTGCATAGGGGTCGGAGGAAACGACGCCAGTAACACCATCAACACCGACGGCGGAGGGGTCGGCGAGGTTGGCACCATGGGTTCCAGCCAATTGGGCTTCGGCCCAGGAGAGCTGGTTGGGTTCGCCGGAGGCCACTTCAGACACGCGCCAAGTAAAACCAGGCTGGGTGGTATCTGCGGTAGCGACGGGCAGCACATAGGTGCTGGGGACGGTTACAACCTGAGCGGAGGCAACGCCTACCGACAATGCGGTAGCGATAGCCAAGGCCCAAGCCTTATGGAGTTGGTTCAATTGCATGGACTTAGTCTAGTATGCGGTTAAACAGGGGTTACGACACCCCTTTCAAAGCCGAATGGATAACTGGTATACGCCCTCCACGCCAAGACGGTTCATGCTACATTCGGGCAAACAATGTTACAGTCAGGAGTCGAATAGCTTGATGATATATAAAGAGCAATGCGGTTATTGTTTACATTCGATAGTCTGATGAAACTCCATACATATATTGTGTTGTTTGCGGTGCGGAGATTTTGGCGAGGGCGTGAGGGGCCCACTGGTGAAAGCTGGGCACCGTCAGTCCGCTAGGCGGGACCCTTATTTCATGGTCGATTCTCAAAGCGCCAGAGGGCTGGCGCAGTCCAAGACCTGGCGGACATTCCCTTGTCCCATAACTCGGGAAGGGCCTTGGAAGTAGAAGGCGTCGAGACGCCGCTTTTTCTTTGGGGTGTAAGGTTCAGCCGGGATGGACGACTCACCGGTATATGAAACGTCGTTTGTTCCTGTTTTCACTTGGATTCATTGGTTCGGCTATCATGACTTTGGCCGAAGACAAAATGCTACTCAATCTCGACAAGAGCGGGGTTGCGATCCAGGGGTACGACCCGGTGGCCTTTTTTACGGTCGGTGCTCCGGTCAAAGGCAGTCCTGAATTCACTAGTACCTACCACGCAGCCGTCTACCAATTTCACAGCGCCAAAAACAAGGCAACTTTTGATGGCGAGCCGGCCAAGTACGAACCCCAATTCGGCGGTTATTGCGCCTACGGCGTCAGCCGCAACGCTCTCGCTCCGATTGATATCAAGGCCTGGCAGATTGTCGACGGACGCTTGCTTATGCAGAAGAGCATCAGCATCCGCGATGACTTCAATGAGGATACCAAGGGGAATCTCAAAAAGGCAGATAGCAACTGGCCAAAGCTGCTGGAAAAAAAGGGCAAGTAAGGCCAACATCGACGCCGATAGACCCACTACCATCGGCATCGCATGCATTCCTTCGTCGAAATCGGGCTCGCCCTATCGCTGCTTTACGCAGCGGTAGGTATTGTTTTTGCAGTGGCTTTCCAGGTGCGCGGGTTGGGTGTGGTTGATTCGGCGGCACGCCATGCCGGTTGGTTTTTTTGCGCCTTAATTACTCCGGGAGTGATCGCGCTCTGGCCTTTTTTGGCGCGTCGATGGTTAGTTGTGCTTCAAAATTCCGGTAAGGCGACAGAAGCGGCGGTGTTTATTTCTCCCGAGGCTTTGGGGCGACTTCACCAGCGGGCGTGGTGGGTGATTTTGTTCGTGGCTCCGATCATTTTGGTTACTGCCCTCATTTTTCGGCCCTCCGAGCGATCATTGCCCGAGCTTCCGGCGGTTCTGGCTCCCGCTGCCCGTCACTAGGCCGTGTTTTCAAAATGCATTTGCCTATGTCAAATCATTACCGAGCCATCGACTGGAATCGACAAAAGAGGCGTTATGATCTTGTCCTCGCCGCGATTGTCCTCGGGGGAGCAGCGGTTTTCCTCGGGGTTTCTGCATGGGTGTCACCGGAGTCTACAGCGGAAACGCTCATCCTCCGGACGACGTCGATCACCAGTTTTTTCCTGCTGCATGTGGTCTTGGCGATCGGCCCTTTGGCAAGGTTGGATGGTCGGTTTCTGCCGTTGCTTTATAATCGGCGGCATTTGGGGGTGACGCTCTTTCTGTTGGCCTTGGTGCACGGATTTCTAGCCGTTTTTCAGTTTCATGCGCTTGGCGACGAAAACCCGTTGGTGAGTTTGTTCACGGCCTACGGTCGGGACTATGCCGTGCTACAGAATGGTCGGTTTCAGATAGCCCATTTCCCGTTTGAGCCGTTTGGGGTTTTCGCCTTGGTTTGCCTCTTTTTGTTGGCGGCCTTGAGCCACGATTTTTGGCTGCGTCAACTGGGTTCGGGGCTCTGGAAATCGTTCCATTTGTTGGTGTATCCGGCTTACCTGGCGTTGGTGGCCCATGTCGCGCTGGGCATTCTCCAAACCGAACGATCACCGGTTCTCCCCCTTCTTTTGGGACTCGGTTTTGTGACGATCGCCTCCTTGCACTTATTGGCCGCCGGTCAGGAATCGAAGCGACTACGAGCTTCAAAATTGTTGGCATCAGATGGCTTCATCGAGGTGGGAACGACCGATGGACTGGTTGAGGGGCGAGCGCGGGTGGTTATCGTTGGAAGCAAACGATTGGCCCTGGTCAGGCATCTCGACCGAATTTATGCCACATCCAATCGGTGTCGGCATCAGGGAGGACCACTGGGAGAAGGTCAAATTGTCTATGGCTGCCTGACCTGTCCTTGGCATGGATGGAATTACCAACCGAATGATGGTTGTAGTCCGCCACCGTTTGAAGAGATCATTCCCACCTACCGGGTTCGCCTGGAAGGCACAAAAATTTGGGTTCATCCGGTTGCCCTGCCCCTCCGGACGTCGACGGAGGGACCCTTGGTGCCCGGCGCGAACCTCTCCACTGGGACAACTTCCAAACTATGAGCGACGCATTTTATCTTGGATACGACGACTCGATGCCGCCGAGCCTGGCCCGGTTTTTGGGTCGGGTGGTCTTTGGATTGGCGTTCGTAGCGGTGGTGGTGGTGGTCGCGGTCGCAGCGAGCCAGTCGCCTGCAGAACCGGGGGATTATGGGTTTGGGGTGGAAACCCCGTTCGAGGGGGTGCTGATGGAAGAGCCGATTCCGCTGCTGCAGGTGGGGAGCGGTGCCGGGTCGATTACGAACTATGTCCTGGTGGGCTCAGGCAAATTTGGTCTGCCAGCATTTGCCCTGGGGCACGGTGGTAAGCGGGTTCATTTTAACGGCTCCTTAATCCACAAAGGAGACCAACAGATGATCGAGTTGAATGACGAGAAGTCATTCTCGGTGGTTTCCGACCAGCGCGAGCAGAGGACGGGAGTTTTGGGAATGGAAACGTCCTTGAGCGGGGAATTGGTTGATACCAAGTGCTACTTTGGGGTGATGCGACCTGGGGCGGGAAAGGTCCATCGCGGCTGCGCTGCACGGTGCCTTCATGGGGGAGTGCCGCCTGGGTTGCTATTGCGAGATACGGCGGGACGGTCGGTGGTGGTTTTGCTTTCAGGCACCGATGGGAAGAAATTGGATTTCGATACTGAATGGGCGGCGCGGTGGGTGAAGGCGACGGGGCGATTGTCGGTCCGGGAGAATCTGCCGATCTTGGAAGTGGAGCGGTTGGAGTTGACGGAAGGGCCGTGAAAGGTCCGCAGAATAGGCTGGGAGGTTTTAACCGCAGATTAACGGGTATGTGGTTCAAATGAAATTCAGTCGGACTTGGTTTGGCCGCGCATTTAATTTACTGGCGAAGAGCGTTACGATTGCGTGGACGTTGGTCGGGCTGACGGGGGCACCGACTACCAATGACTTTTCGGGTCGGTTAGGGCTGACTCCTTACGCCACCAAGACTTGGGGAACGTATGCGGGTAGCCTGGTCGCGAATGGATCGCTGCGGATGACCTATGCGAATGGACAGAGTTGTCTGGTGGCGTTTGACCGGACTTCTGAAGGTCCCGCTCGAAAAATCACGGCGGACTTCAGCTTTTCCGCCACCGCAGGTGCTGATGGTTTCTCCTTTAGCCTGTTGAATACCACCACCTACGGAACCGACGGCATTAGTACGCTTGGGCAATCGAGCGCCGCTCCGACTCCGTGGGAGGAACCCGAGTTGTCCCAAGCGTTGTCGGTCGGGTTCGACATTTATGATCCAGACGATTACCAGGGATTGGGTGCGCACGAGATTTCACTGCACTGGAACGGGGTCGAACTGGCCAAGCGATTGAGTCCGGTTGATTTTCGGACCGGAGCCTTTATCCCGTTACATATTGAAATTTCATTTGTTCCGGGTGGGGCTGAACTGACCGTGGTGGTGGGTGGTACGACCGTATACGCCCAGGAATTCATTGCCGGCCCGGTTCCCTTTGAATCGCGGGTGGCGTTCGGTGCTCGGACCGGCGGACTTTCCTTCACGTCGCTTCTGGACAATGTCCAAGTGACGTTTGACGACTCATACGTCGCCTTTCCGCAGGTCCAAGCCGTATCGACATTTAGTAAAGTCTGGATTAACGGCGGCAATCGAGCGCCTCAAAAAACGGTTTCGTTGCCTATCCCAACTCGACCGTGGGAGCGGGTGGTGGCCAAGGTTCAACTGGATGCCCCTCCAAACGGGTTTGACGTCTATGATCGGCAGATGAACCTATCGGTCACGGCGGGCGGCAAGACCGTTGAGATTGCCCGATTTATCACTCCTTTTGGACGCCGGGGCGGCCCGGGCGCAGGTCCGGCTGATGGTCACCGGGCACGGGTAATTGCCCAATGCTGAAAATGCCGCTGAGTTCTTGGAGCGCGGGCGCACCTTGATGGTGGGAGCGAATTCCTTCTACAATGTTCTTTGGCGGAATGATTGCTACCTCAACCCGAATCGACCTCAACCGGGGACCTGGCAGTATTCGAGGGCCGGATGGTGTCCGGGGGCTCGGGTTGATGCATGGATGGTCGACATTACGGGGTTGGTTTCGCCCGGCCATTCGGTCGCGCTCAATTACATCGCCGATCCCTATACCAACACGAGTATCGATGCAGGTAATCCTGCCCGTCACTGGGTGGCATCTCAGTTGATTACCTATCGGCCTGGGCCAACGAATGCTCCAGCCTTGGGGGTGGGGCTGACAGCGTCCGGGCTCACACTTTCTTGGCCGAGTTGGGCGCACCGTCACGAGCTCTATTCAGCTAGCGCCATTGGTACCAATGCCGGACTTTGGTCCCGGGTATTGCAAACACCCCAGGTGATCAGCAATGCCTTTATCGTGCATCTTCCTCTGACACCGAAGGTGGCCTTTTATAGACTTCAAACAGTAGCTGTACCCTAGAGTCGTGTTTCCCAAATAGCTTGGAGTTTGTTGCGCCTAAAATGCCCCAGGGCGTGGCTGGCATCCCGCAGGGATGCCGACCAATGTGGAACCATGCTCCGGTGGTATCGCTGCGCTCAACCACCGGCTATGGGCTCTCATGCCGCAGGCATGAACTTCGGCAATTCCTGTGTCTATGTCGCTTGAAACGGAAAATCTTTCCCCGAAAGCATGCCAAAGCAGAACTACGCCTGGCTCTTGACTGATACACAAAATCTCGTTGCCAGCGGTGGCGCATGGGTCAACCTCTCTTCGGCGAACCTAAACCCGTCGCCACCAAACGTTCGTTCATCTATGGCCATTCACGTCGCGCTGCACCACCTCACGCATTACACCTATACCCAACCGGTGATGCACTTCCCGCACGTGGTGCGACTTCGTCCGGCCCCGCATTGTCGGACGCCGATTCTCGCCTATTCCCTGCGTATTTCAGGAGGTGAGCATTTCATCAATTGGCAGCAGGACCCGTTTTCCAACTGGAACGCGCGACTGGTTTTTCCTGAACGGCTGAAGGAACTGAAGATCGAGGTCGACTTGGTGGCGGAGATGGCGGTGTACAATCCGTTTGACTTTTTCATTGAGGAATCCGCGAGCAAGTTCCCCTTCACCTATGAGCCGGCGCTGTTCAAGGATTTGGCTCCTTTTCTTTTGTGGCCGGGAGCTGGGCCTGAATTGCTAAAGTTGATCGCGACGTGGAGCAAGCGCAGTGAGCGGACGATTGATTTCTTGGTGGCGATCAATCAGGCCATTCAGCATGAGGTCAAATATCTCATTCGCTTGGAACCTGGCGTCCAAACGGCGGAAGAGACGTTGACCCTGAAATCGGGTTCCTGCCGCGACAGCGCCTGGCTGCTGGTCCAACTCCTTCGAGCTCTCGGTTTTGCCACCCGCTTCGTATCGGGTTACCTGCTGCAACTGAAGCCGGACGTTGCGTCTCTTGACGGGCCAAGCGGTGCCTCGCACGACTTTACCGATCTGCATGCTTGGTGTGAGGTGTATTTGCCTGGTGCCGGGTGGGTTGGGCTTGATCCCACCTCCGGCCTCATGGCTGGCGAGGGGCATATCCCGCTTTCGTGCACACCCGAGCCCGCAACGGCTGCTGCGGTGACGGGAGCGGTGGAGAAATGTGAGTCCAAGCTCCATCACGAGATGCAGATCACCCGCATCTTTGAATCTCCCCGGGTAACCAAACCGTATACGGAGGAGCAGTGGCAATCGATTCGCGACCTTGGGGAAACCATCGATCTGGACCTGAAGAACCGCGATGTCCGGCTGACCATGGGTGGTGAGCCAACGTTTGTTTCGGTCGATGACCGTGAAGGAGCGGAATGGAACTTTACCGCCGTCGGTCCGAAAAAACGGATTCTTTCCGGCACGTTGGTGAAGCGCTTGCGCGAGCGGTTTGCTCCGGGGGGGCTCCTCCATTATGGGCAAGGCAAGTGGTACCCTGGTGAACCGCTTCCCCGCTGGGCACTTGGCTGCTACTGGCGTCGCGACGGCATTCCGCTATGGCATGACGACACGCTGATCGCCGATGAATCGAAGGATTACGGACACAGTCCGGCGGAAGCAAAGGCGCTGGCCAGCTTGATCGCCGGTGAATTGGGAGTCGAACCGGACTTCTTGATTCCCGGGTACGAGGATGTTTTTTATTACACGTGGAAGGAACGTCGCCTGCCGTCGAACGTCGACCCGCTTCGGTCGAATCTAAAAAACCCGCTCGAACGCGATCGCATCGCTCGTCTTTTCCAGGATGGCTTGGGTAAGGTGGTGGGCTATGCCTTGCCCATCCATCGCAGCACCCACGGGGAGCGCAAGTGGCTAAGTGGTCATTGGTTTCTGCGAGATGAGACGATGTGGTTGGTGCCTGGAGATTCACCCATGGGCTTGCGGCTTCCATTGGATTCCATCCCGTGGGTATCGGATCGAGATTTCCCGTGGCAACATCCGGTTGACCCGCTGATTCCCCGTCCTCCTTTGCCCTCCGAATTTCAACTTCCGGGGCGGTCGGAACTAAAACAGGCGATTGTCAGTGGAGCTCCGGCACCTCTAGCGGTGGGTCAAGGACCTGGGCAACGGGCGCAGCGCTATACCGCACTCCCGCCTTTGACGCCGGGAGAGGCTCAAGATTTGGAGGAGCCGACACCGTCGACCCGCCCTGCCCCGCAGCAATCGGCTCCGTGGATTATCCGCACGGCGATGTGTGTCGAGCCACGCCATGGCCGACTCCACGTCTTTATGCCGCCGGTAGCCAATATCGAGGACTATCTGGAATTGGTGGCCGCCGTTGAAGCTGCCGTGACCGAATTTGGCCAACCGGTGATTCTGGAAGGCGAAGCGCCTCCGTATGATCCCCGGTTGAATGCGCTGAAGGTGACTCCTGACCCCGGGGTGATCGAGGTCAACGTCCACCCCAGTCATTCCTGGAAGGAATTGGTCGAGAAGACCGAGATTCTCTATGACGAGGCTCATCAAACCCGCCTCAGCACGGAAAAATTCATGCTAGATGGACGCCACACGGGAACCGGTGGTGGCAATCATATTTTGATCGGTGGAGCGACGCCTTCGGACTCTCCGGTCTTACGGCGTCCGGATCTGCTCCGCTCGTTGTTGGCCTACTGGCAGAATCATCCATCGCTCTCCTGGTTGTTCAGCGGTTTGTTTATCGGCCCGACCAGCCAGGCACCTCGGGTGGATGAGGCTCGTATGGACCAATTGTACGAGTTGGAAATCGCCTTTAGCCAACTGCCGAAGGCGGGCGAACGGACACCGCCCTGGATGGCTGACCGGTTATTCCGAAACCTCTTGATTGATCCAGCGGGTAATACTCACCGGGCGGAATTCAGCATCGACAAGCTGTATTCACCTGAAGGGGCGACCGGACGACTGGGATTGGTTGAATTGCGGAGTTACGAAATGCCGCCGCACGCCCGAATGAGCCTGGCGCAACACCTGTTGCTGCGCGGTTTGGTGTCCAAGTTTTGGGAAAAGCCGTATGAGAACGGGTTGGTTCGGTGGGGGACGGACATGCACGATCGCTGGATGCTGCCGCACTTTGTCGAAAGAGATTTCCGCGACGTCATCGACGACCTTCGTAGGGCAGGCTATCCGTTTGAAGCGGAGTGGTTTGCACCGCATTTTGAGTTCCGTTATCCGCGGATCGGTGACTTCACCCAACGGGATGTCCATGTGGAACTGCGGAGCGCCTTGGAACCGTGGCACGTTCTGGGGGAACAGGATGGTCCGGGCGGTACCGTCCGCTATGTCGACAGCTCGGTCGAGCGACTTCAGGTCAAGGCCCAGGGCTTGATTGGCGATCGGTTCGTGCTGGCGTGCAACGGACGCCGGTTGCCGATGCATCCGACGGGTACGAATGGTGAACAGGTGGCTGGCGTGCGATTCCGGGCGTGGCATCCGCCGGAGTGTCTGCAACCGACGATCAAACCGCATGTCCCGCTGACCTTTGATTTGGTCGATACGTGGAATGGGAGATCGCTTGGCGGTTGCCAGTACCATGTATCGCATCCGGGTGGACTGAGTTACACGACGTTCCCGGTGAATGCGTACGAAGCCGAGAGTCGCCGGCTTTCCCGTTATTTTGCTATGGGGCATACGCCGGGCGAGCTGCATTTGCCACCGAAGGAGCCATTGAATCCGGAGATGCCGTTCACGTTGGATTTGAGGCGGGCGGCGTCGTGACGACGGGGTGGCCCCGGGTATTGGAGTTCGGGCGATTGTCTTTGGCGAAGTGTGTTGGGTTACGGTCTATTTTCCCGTCTGGCTGCTCGGAAACGGGTGGTGGCCTCGTGGGATCAGCGTCGCCTCACGCGCGACGGCTACGGAGTGGAGGCCGCCCGACTTCCGTAGTCGCCGCTATTTTTGCTAAGCCGGAATCCGTTCCACGGCAGATCGGCTGCTTCGAGACCTTTGGTGATTGGCGAAGTAAGAAAGTGATAGGTTTTCGAGAAACAGGGTTCGGGCTTTCAGCCCTTTAGAGCATTCGGGGCGTTTGCCTAGGCTGGTCTGGAATCGGGCCTTTGGCCCTGAGATTTACGGCTCCTATCATTTCGCTCTCAGATCGATCGCGACAAATTCAAGGGGATTGGGCAAGTTTCCAGTGAACCCATGAAAGTCATTCAATTGATCGCTCTGTCGTGGATTGCCGTGTCTGAAGTCTTGGCAGGGCCGCTGGCCGGACAAAAGCTATTGGTCACTTCCATTCGCACCGGTGATACGGAGGTTTTCATCGCAGACCCCGAAACTGGGGACATGTTTAATGTCACCCGGGCTCCCAATTCCGAGGACCGATACCCCTGTTGGTCACCTGATGCGCGGCGAATCGTGTTCATGTCTGACCGCGAGCACTCGACCAACCTTTGGGTTTGTCGCGCCGATGGCACCCAAGTACGGCGCTTGGTGACATCGCCGAAGGTTTGCTACATGCCGAGTTGGCAACGAACGCCCGCCGGCGAACGGATCGTCTTCGGTATGCATGGGGATAAACCCGAAATGGCCAGCATCAAGCCGGATGGCAGCGATCTTCAAATGCTCGGTGAAGGTCATGATCCGACCTTATCACCGGATGGAAAACGGATTTGCTACACTGGCCATCCTCCAGAAGGCGGGGTGACGGTTTACGTCATGAATTGGGATGGCTCGGGGAAACAGCGGGTGGTTCAGACGACGAGCAAGGTGGGAGCGACGTTCCCCAACTGGTCTCCTGACTCGCGATCGATCGTTTATTCATTTCCGGTTGGGGAAGCGCTGGAGCTTTTCATCATCAACGCCGACGGCAGCGGGAACCGGCAATTGACCCAGTTTGGCGGCACCAGCGTCTGCACGCCGAGCGCCTGGTCGCCAGATGACCGTTGGATTTCGTTTCGAAGGACCGACGAACGCTATTGGAGTAATCCCGAACGGATGAAGGTGGTCTATACTCAGAAACCGGCGGATAAACGACCGGTTTGGGTGATACACCCCGATGGGAGTGATGCCCAGGTGATTGAACCGTTGCGGTTCCAAATGGCGATTGATGGGAGTCGCGCTTCTTGGAAACCGGGAAGCGGTCGATAGGATTGGCGGGTTTTGAGTCATCTATAACGGTAAATCCTACGCGGTGCGAGTTGTCTGTCGCCCGCCTTGCATTCCATGCCCATTTCCAAAGCGCCAGAGGGCTGGCGCAGTCCAAGACCTGGCGGACGGTCCCGCGCACCTTGCGGAACCAGCATCTGAAAAACAGTGTTTCTTTTTGGTGAATTCGGTTTCGGACTATGGCTCAATTGCGAGGACAGTTCGCAATCGACCCCATTGCCGACCAAGCGCTTATGCATTTGACTCTGATTGACTGGCTGATCATCGCGGGCTATTTCGCGATCAACATTCTTATCGGACTGTGGTATCGGAAGAAGGCCACCGGATCGACCGATGAATTTTTCGTGGGAGGACGAAGTGTCTCTTGGTGGCTGGCGGGGACCAGCATGGTGGCTACCACGTTTGCTGCTGATACGCCGCTAGCGGTGACCGGGATGGTGGCGACCTACGGGATAGCCGGGAATTGGCTCTGGTGGAACATGTTGTTGAGCAGCCTCTTGACGGTCTTTTTCTTCGCCCGCCTTTGGCGTCGAGCGGGTGTCATCACCGATGTGGAATTTGCCGAAATCCGATATGGCGGAGCGCCGGCGGCTTATTTGCGCTGCTTTCGGGCTTTGTACCTGGGAATCCCGATTAACTGCATCATTTTGGGTTGGGTGAATCTGGCAATGGTCAAAATCCTTTTGATCATTTTTCCGGACCTGAGCTTGCACGCGATCGGGATTGATAGTCCGAAGGTTGCGGCTTTGTCGGTTGTTTTTGGCCTGATGCTGGGGACGGCGCTGATATCGACCCTTTCCGGATTATGGGGCGTTTTGGTCACCGACCTGTTCCAGTTTTTCTTAAAGATGGGTATGGTCATCATCCTGGCTTGGTATGCCGTGCATGCCGTTGGAGGTATGGAAGCGCTCAAGACCAAACTGCTGGCGATGGATGTCGTGAAAGGCGGCTCCGGATCGATTCTGTCGTTCACTCCTGAGATTGGTTCGGCTTGGATGCCGATGATCACGTTCTTCGTGTATGTTGGCGTCAATTGGTGGGCGACTTGGTACCCCGGGGCTGAACCGGGCGGTGGCGGGTATGTGGCTCAACGAATTTTCTCCGCCAAAGACGAGCGCCATTCCCTGCTGGCCACGCTCTGGTTTAGCGTGGCCCATTATGCCATCCGTCCCTGGCCCTGGATTTTGACCGCCTTGGCTTCGCTGGTTTTGTATCCCGAGCTCAAGGACAAGGAATCCGGTTTCGTCAAGACCATGGTGGATCCCGACGTTTTCCCCCCTGCCCTGGCTGGCTTGATGGTCGCGGCTTTTGCAGCGGCCTACATGTCGACGGTGGCCACTCAGTTGAACTGGGGTGCTTCGTATTTGGTGAACGACTTTTACCGTCGGTTTATTTCCCCCAAGGATACGGAGAAGAATTATGTCCTCGCCAGTCAAGCGGCGACTCTGTTCCTGATGGTGGCGTCGTCGGTGGTCACCTATTATCAGGAGTCGATCTCGGGTGCGTGGCAATTCCTAATGGCGATCGGAGCCGGTACGGGTAGCGTCTTTATCCTTCGGTGGTTTTGGTGGCGTATCAACGCGTGGAGTGAGATTTCAGCCATGGGCGCGTCGTTCGTCGTTTCGATTTATCTGCAATCAGGCAAGCTCTGGACGCAAATGTTTCCCAAAGAGGCGGTACCCTCGTTCCTGTTTGTTTGGGACTCTGCGGTTTTTACGGATGCCAAGGTTTTCGCCTACACGGTGCTGATCACGGTAGCCTGCTCAAGTATCGTCTGGCTGACGGTGACCTTCCTGACGCCGCCCGAAGACCGCGCGGTGCTCCTCGCTTTTTATCGGCGGGTGCGACCCAGCCCGACGCTGTGGGGGCCGATCGCCAAGGAAGCCAGTGACGTCCGGACCAAGCAGGATGGTCTGCAAAACCTCGGGGACTGGTTTGCTGGTTGCGTGATGATTTACCTGACGCTCTTCGGCGTCGGCAAAATCATCTTCGGAGAGATAGCGCTTGGAATTGGATTTCTGGTTGTAGCAGTGGCTGCCGGGGCTTGGGTTTACCGAGACTTGAGCAAGCGCGGGTGGAAGTTCCTGGATGAGTCTGGAAAATAAGGGATAGGACCCATAGGACTTATAGGCCCTATGGGACTCGCAGGTGCTCGTCCCTCACAGAGGCTTATTCCTCGGCGGCGGTCAGTTTCGCCAGGACGGACAAATCTTCGAGGGTGGTGGTGTCGCCTTTGATTTCGGCACCGCTGGCGATCTGTTTGAGCAGGCGGCGCATGATCTTGCCGGAACGGGTTTTGGGCAGGCCGTCGGCGAAGCGGATATCGTCGGGCTTGGCCACGGGCCCGATTTCCTTGCCGACATGAGCGCGCAATTCATCGCGGAGGCTGGGGGAAGCTTTGGCACCGGTTTTTAAAATCACGAAGCAGACCAAGGCTTGACCCTTAAGCGGATCGGGACGCCCGACGACGGCGGCTTCGGCCACACTGGGGTGGCTGACGAGAGCGCTTTCGACTTCGGCGGTGCCGATTCGGTGGCCGGCGACATTGAGGACATCGTCGATACGACCGACGATCCAGAAGTATCCGTCTTTGTCCTGACGGCAGCCGTCGCCGGTGAAGTAGGCCCCTTTGACCTCGCTCCAATAGGTTTCCTTGAACCGCTTGGGATCGCCCCACAGGCCGCGAAGCATGGAGGGCCATGGCTGGCGGATGATGAGTTTGCCGCCGCTGCCCTTGGGCACCGGGTTGCCTTGATCGTCGACGACTTCGGGGCGGATGCCGAAAAACGGCAGGGTGGCCGAGCCGGGCTTGGTCGGGGTCGCTCCCGGGAGAGGGGATATCATGATCGCTCCAGTTTCTGTCTGCCACCAGGTATCGACGATGGGGCAACGTCCGCCCCCGACGACCTGATAATACCACATCCACGCTTCGGGATTGATGGGCTCGCCAACGGTGCCCAAAAGGCGGAGTGAGCCGAGGGGATGTTTCTTGGGCCATTCATCGCCCCATTTCATGAAGGCGCGGATGGCGGTCGGGGCGGTGTAGAGGATGGTGACGCGGTATTTGGCAATGATGCGCCAGAAGCGATCGGGCTCAGGCCAGTTGGGAGCGCCTTCGTACATGAGGCTAGTAGTACCATTGGCCAACGGTCCATAGACGACGTAGCTGTGGCCGGTGACCCACCCGATATCGGCAGTGCACCAATAGACATCGTGGTCTTGGACATCGAAGATGTACTGGTGGGTCAGTTTGGCTCCCAGGAGATAGCCAGCGGTGGTATGGAGAATGCCCTTCGGTTTCCCGGTCGATCCGCTGGTGTAGAGGATGAACAACGGGGATTCCGAATCCATCTTGGCCGGGGCGCATTGATCCTCGACGTATTCCAACTCGCGATGCCACCAAACGTCGCGTCCTTCGGTGATGTGTACTTCGTTGCCGGTGCGCCGAACGACCACCACTTTTTCAATGGATTTTGCCAAACGCTCGCCATCGGCACCAACGATGGTGAGGGCTTCGTCGACGTTTTTCTTGAGCGGAACCACCGAACCGCGGCGGTAACCGCCATCGGCGGTCACGACCAGTTTGGCTCCGCAGTCGGCGATCCGGTCGGCGACCGACTGGGCGCTAAACCCACCGAAGACGACGCTATGAATCGCCCCGATTCGAGTGCAGGCCAGCATGGCGATGGCAGCCTCTGGGATCATGGGGAGGTACAGAATGACGCGGTCACCCTTTTCCACACCGTGGCGCTTGAGAACATTGGCGAAACGGCAGACCTCGCGATGGAGTTGCTGAAAGGTCAACACCCGTTCTTCGCCCGGACGTCCATCCGAGGCGGGCTCGCCTTCCCAAATCAATGCCGCCTTGTTGGCGGTGGCGGTGCCAAGCCATTTGTCGAGGCAGTTGGAGGAGACATTCAGTTTTCCGCCGCCAAACCATTTGGCATCGGGAACCTTCCACTGGAGCACCGTCTTAAAGGGGGTAAACCAATGCAGGTGCTGCTCCGCCATTTGCTTCCAGAAGCGTTCCGGTTCATTGACGGAGGCCGACCAGAGTCTGCGGTATTGGGTCATCGTCTTGACCCGAGAGGCGCTGGAAAACTCAGCAGGCGCTGGAAAAACCCGGGATTCCTGGGAAAGCGATTCGATATTGGCCGACGGCACGGAAGACACGTTCATGGAGATGGAAGACTCGTGCTAACATTGCGAAGGTGGAAGGCTCGCGTCAATCCAAGCAACGCACGGAAGGCGTTTAAGCACAAAACGGGCTTGTCCGGCGGAAGGTATCGGGCAAGCGTAGGCGACAGATTTCGCTCCCCTTTTCCGAACACGACGATGACGACACTCCGACTGGGCTTGATTGGACTTGGAAACATCGGTCGACACCATGCGACCTACCTACTGGACGGAAAAGTGCCTCGCTGCGAACTCAGGGCGGTGGCAGCTCCGTCGACAGCGAAAACAGCGCCCTATGCATCGCGTGGCGTGGCCACCTTTTCCAATGGCCTGGAATTGATTGGTTCGGGCACGGTCGATTCGGTGTTGATTGCGACACCCCATCCCTCGCATGTCGAGTTGGGTATCGCTGCTTTGAATGCGGGCCTCCATGTGATGGTGGAGAAGCCGTTGGCGGCACATAAAACGGATGCCGAGCGATTGCTAGAAGTCGCTCGTTTGCACCCAGAATTGTGTCTGGCTGGGATGTTTCAACTACGGATGGAACCGCGCTATGCCCGGATACGGTCGCTGCTTGAGGGGGGAGAATTGGGTCGACTGCAACGGGTGACTTGGATCAATACCGATTGGTTTCGGACCGAGGCGTACTACTCCAGCGGCGGATGGCGAGCAACCTGGCAGGGAGAAGGCGGCGGGGTTTTGCTCAATCAATGCCTGCACAATCTGGATGTCCTGTGTTGGCTTCTGGGAACTCCGACAAAAGTTCGCGGGTTTGTCCATCTGGGTCGGTGGCACGACATCGAGGTCGAAGACGAAGCCACCGCGTTTCTGGAGTTTGGCAATGGTGCCACAGGCGTTTTCGTGGGGAGTACGGGTGAATCGCCTGGGACCAACCGTCTGGAGTTGGCTGGGACGCGAGGTCGGCTGGTCTTGGAAAACCAGCGATTGACCTTTATTCGCAATGAATCCGATGCCAACGAATGGTCGCGAACAACGCCAACGGGATTCACGCCACCGCCGGTTTGGAATTGCGAACTACCCTTCGAGAATCATCCGGCCCCGCATGCAGCGCTGATGCAGAATTTCACCGCTGCGATTTTGGACGGGGTTCCGTTGATCGCGCCCGGTGAGGCGGGATTGGCTTCGGTTGAATTGGCCAATGCGATTGTGTATTCCGGCCTAACGGAACAAACCATCGCGATGCCGCTGAATGGGGCGGCTTGGGAGCAGATGCTATCTGAATTAATCCGAAACTCGAATCGGAAGAAGGTGGTTCGGATGGGGGCGACGGCGGATTTTGCGGCTTCGTTTAGGAGGTAGCGGCTATTTACCGCGGAAGCGGGCACCTCTCCGGGGTGCGTCGGCAATTTATTTGGTGTTCCGGTTGTGTCGCTACGCTCAACCACCGGCTTTTAGCTGGTAAGCCTTTGGCTTCCGATTCGGACCGCCGGGGCTCGACGGAGTCTCTCCCTACCGATGTCATTGAAGCACAGGAGGTTGCGAATTAATCGCAACCTTGCGGCCTGACGTTTGAAAGAAAAGCAGTTACCGGGAGGCTTGAGTGGACGGGACCTCTAGACAAACGGCTTCCTTGGTGCTGCGGGCGTAGATGCGACCGTTGCTGACCGCAGGCGTTCCCCAGCATTTGCCGGCCAAAACGGTCGCGCGGGCCACTTCCTGATATTCGGTCGGAGTCGCCTTGACCAAGACCAAATCCCCGGCATCACTCAGGACCAAGATATGTCCATCGACCAGGATGACTTGGCCGGGGCCGAAGCCTTTCTTTTCCCACTCCACTTTCCCGGTGGCCACATCGACGCATTTGAGCGGACCGTCGCCATACTCTTTGAATTGGAACAAGCCATAGAGCTTGCCGTTGGATAACACGGGAGTGCTCCAGTGATTGGCCAGCGGCTTATTGCCGGGAAAACGGTAGATTTCGGTGGCGGAGAATGTTTCGCCGTTCTTGGAGACTTTACAGGCTCCGGCCCCGACATTGTAACCGGCAGAGCAATAAACAATATCACCAGCAACCACAGGAGATGCGGCGGTTGAAACCGCGTATTTGAAGGGATAACGCCAGAGCTCGGTACCGGTCTTGGGATCTACGGAAAGCAAACCAGATTGAAGGAAGAAGACGACTTGATGTTTGCCGAGGATGGAGGTCGGGGTCGGTGTGGCGTGGGTCATTTTCTCATCGAACCCAGACCAAGCGAGTTGCCCATCGGATTTCTTAAAGGCCAGGAGCGACTTACCAGGACCACCACCAGCGACAAGGACGAGGTCACCGTCAATGAGGGGAGCGGCGGCGTTCTGCCACTGAATATTGCGTCCTTCGTACTCCTTGATCAGATCATGCTGCCAAGCCACCGCTCCCGTGGTGGCATCGAAGGAGGTCAGGACCAACTTGCCGGACGTGACATAGATATGGCTTCCGTCGATGGTTGGACTGGAGCGTGGACCATCGCCGCCACTGTTGGTTGGAGTGCCGGAATCCCCGCCTCCGTCAAATTTCACTGGCCCGAGCGGCTTAACCCAAAGCTCTTTGCCCGTATCAGCATTGCGGGCGACGAGGACCTCTTGCTTGGCACCATCGACATCTCTCCATTCCAAGCAAGCGGCCACTTTGCCCGACACAACCAAGCAACTGAAACCGCCTTCACTGGGAACCTTCCAAAGCACTTTGGGACCGGAAGCAGGCCACGTCTTGCCGATTTTTTCGGGAGACGAACCATCGCCTTTGGGACCATGAATAAAGCTCCAATCGGCAGCGGCAGCTGGAAGGCTCAGGGCCAAAGCGCCCAGAACCGCGTATCGAGAAAATGGATGCATAAGGTCGGAAAAATTGATCAGGTATTTCGACGGGATAATTGGCAAAAGGATTGGCAACGAGGAAGGGGCGTCAAACCAAATTCGGAATTGTCACGGCTTCTTTGCCGGGGCATTGGTGCTGACCTCGACCTTGGCGCTACCGTCGGTCCCGACGGTAGCGCTCAAAACCAATCCAGAGTTGGAATTTGAGCCATCGAGTTTTGGTCGAACGCCTTCATTCAAGACCTCAGCACCTTTCTTGTCGAAGCCGTAGAGGCCTTTGCGGATGAAATCGATACGTCGGCTAATGCTCAGTTCGTCCTTGAGCTTCTGAACCTGCTTCTTGAGCAAGGCCAAGTCATTAAAGCGACGTTCGAGCTCAGCCTTTTCCGCCAACAGACGCTTGAGCTCCTTTTCAAGCAGAGCGCGGTCACCCTCGCTGGCAGACAACTTGGCCTCGGTATCCTTTATCTGGTTATTCAGTCCAGTAATTTCCAGATTGAGTCCGTCCATCTTCTTGGAGAGACCGTCTTTTTCGGTGGCCAGCTCACTGATGCGAGAATTCCGCTTGGTGATTTCCGCCTCGGCAGCAGCCGCCGCCTCCTTGGCCTGCTGTTCGGTCTTGGCCAATTGAGCGGTCGCCGACGTCCACTTGTTGGAATAGGTGCTAAGTTCGTCGGTCTTAAGCTCGAGGGTCGTTTCCAAGTGAGTATTGACGGACTGTAACTCAGACAGTTTCCCGACCGTGCGCACCACCTCATTCGATTTGGCGCGAATTTCTTCCGTCAATTTCTGACGCTCCTGTTTGTCTTCGTCCATCGTCTTCCACAAAAAGCCCGCGAGGCAGATGGTAACTGCTGTCAGTAGCAGGAGACCTAAGGTTTTGGCATTCATGCGTATTCAGTCACCTTGAAAGGCTTGGAAGCAAATGGCAAGGATGAGGCGTCATTCAAGTTCAAATCGAAGGTCAAAAATACCGTTTTCACGACCGCAGCGAACTCTAGACGGAGCCAGGGCTTCTTTCTAAAACTCCCGGTCCCCTTGTTCTGATCGCAACTGAACGCAGAACCGCTGCTTGAGTCGCTTGCGGTCTGACTAACCAACGCTAGCCTGCATTCATGGAATTTCCGGACCGCGTTGGCGTGATGATTCTTGGGGAATGCATGCTCTTTCCCGAGACGCTGGTCCCATTGTTTATTTTCGAGCCCCGCTATCGGACCATGTTGGCGGAGTCTCTGGAAACGCATCGTTTTTTTTGCTTGGCCATGCAGAAGCCGGGCTGCACTCGGGAAAGCCCGTCGGAGATCGCTGGCTTGGGAATCGTGCGTGCATCCCAATTGAACGAAAACGGAACTTCCAATATTGTGGTTCAAGGTTTGGCCCGGATCCGACTAGGAAAGGCTGTCCAGCTCAAACCCTATCGAGCCCATGCTTTTGAGGTCATCGAAAGTACGATTTCGGATCCGTCGGTGGCATCCGGTTTGGTCGACCAGCTCTTGGACTTAGTCGATGCACGACTCCGCCAGGGTGCTATCCAGATTCCACTGGCGATGATGAATCTCCTGTCAGGACTTTGCCCGAATCAAGAGGAATTGACCGTCTCGGATTGTTTAACGGCGCTGCGGCGAATGCCGAATCCGGGCACGATGGCGGATATGGTTGCCATGTTGCTGCTCCCGTATCCCAAAAACCGGCAATTGATTCTCGAGACGCCATTAATTGAGGAGCGACTCATGATCCTAATCCGATTGTTGACTGGCGAAGTTGCCCGATTGCAGAAAAAATCAGCGACGTGACGGCGACGAGCCAATGGCGGAAGTATTCGCGGGTGCTGGTAATCGGAGTGCAAAACACTCTGGTCTATCGCGCCAACTTTTTGTTTCGTGCCTCGATTTCATTGATTCCGCTTCTAGGAACGTTGCAGGTTTGGCGAACTATCTACGGGGACCAAGCCCCGGGCAGCTTGGTCGGAGGTTACTCGCTTTCGGCGATGATTAGTTACTACCTGATCGTCAACGTGATCGATGCGTTGACGGCGGTGGCGGACGATGATTGGGAGGTTGCTGCGGATATTCGCGACGGCAAGATCAGCCAATTTCTGCTTCGACCGATCGATTACCTAACCTACCGCCTGTGTCTTTACCTTTCGGGGCGGGCCATTTATACCACGGTGGCACTCATCCCGGTTACGTTGTTTACACTCTGGCTCCGGCAGGACTTTGTCTGGCCTGGGCACGGGCTGACTTACCTTCTTTTTGGCATTGCCGTGTTCATGGGCGGACTGATCCAGTTCTTGATCGCCTATTTAGTTGCGCTCCTGGCCTTTTGGTTTCTCGACGTCAGCACGCTCATCTTCATCCAATTTGCGTTCGAGTACATTGCCAGCGGCCACCTATTCCCTTTGGACCTGCTGCCCCCGGCGTTGCAGACGGCCATATCACTGACTCCCTACCCGTACCTCAGCTATTTTCCTGCCTCCGTTTACCTGGAGCGTCTTAGTCAAAGCCAATTGGTTTTCGGATTTCTGGTTGAGTCGAGTTGGCTTATCGTGGCCTATGCAGTCGCTCGTTGGGCCTGGTCGCGGGGATTGCGCCGCTACACGGCGGTGGGAGGCTAAGCATGAAAACAGCGCATTATTACTGGACGATTTATCTGGCGCTTTGGCGAAACAGCGTGACGCGGGAGATGCAGTTCAAGGTGAACTTTCTCCTGTGGATCGTTGTTGAACTGCTATGGTTTGCCCTTCAACTGGCCTTCATGCAGGTCCTGTATTCCCAAACCGAAAGCATCGGAGGCTGGACGCGGTGGCAGGTGATCCTGTTGGTGGGGATATCGAATTTAATCCAGCAGCTCTTCACCGCCATTTTCCTGACCAATGTGAACGACCTGTCCGAGCATGTACGAACAGGCAAGCTTGATTTCATGCTACTGCTCCCGGTCAACACGCGATTCCTTATTTCACTGCGAAAGGTTGATCTCGGGTCGTTCATTAACGCCTCTTTTGCCGGGGTGGTTATTGCCTATGCGGGACTCCAATTGGGGCTGCATCCGACCATCGCCCAATTTCTCGGTTTTGCCTTGGTCTGCGTAGCCGGTATCTCGGTGCATTATTCGATCATGTTCCTTCTGGCGACGATCGCCTTTAGCACGGTTCGAGCTCAAGGCATCCTGACCGGGTACTATAACCTATTCAATATTGCCCGACTTCCCGATGGTGCTTTCCGGCGGGGAACCTTCAAAGCGGTGTTTACATTCGTATTGCCGATGCTGTTGGTGGCCAATGTACCGGCCAAAACCTTGATGGGATTTCCGTCGGCTCCCGGTCAAATCGCGCTTCTCCTGGCAATGAGCGCGGTGTGTTTTGTGGTCAGTGAACTTTTTTGGCGCTGGTCATTGAAGCGGTACACGAGTGCCAGTTCGTAGTGTCCTGTGAACGGCGAATAAGCTTCGCTTTTGCGGAATGGGCGTGATTCGGAATGCCGAGCCACTCGCTTCGGCGGCGTACCACCCGAGGTGCTCGGGGGCGGGCGTTGGATATTTTGCGAAGTGGGTGCGGTTCGGACCGGCAGGCAGGTCTGGAAAGCCTGCGCTTCGGGGTATGATATCGCCCTACCGATGTTGCTTTGCATCAATTGGTTACGCTTGAATTAAGGGGACAGAAAAAAACGCTGCTATTGGGCAGCCTACCAAGTTGAAGTGCATGGAGGGATTGGGACCGCTTCCGGCAGGTCTGTTTTGGAGGTTGGGTCGGAGGGGAAATGGGCTTAGATTGACGGTGTGGTTCAAAACATCATTTTGGATTGGTCGGGGACGGTCGTGGATGACCTTCCTGCGGTCTGGTCGGCTTCCAATCATGTCTTCCGGCAGGCAGGTTTGCCCGAAATGAGTCTTTCGCAGTTTCGAACTGAGTTTTGCCTGCCTTTCGCAAATTTCTATCAACGATACCTTCCCGGACGTGCCATGGCTGAGCTGGAGGTCTGGTTTCACCAGGCGTTTGCACAGACCCAGGAGAGTGTGCAACCACTGCCTCACGCCCTCGAATTTCTGGACTATTGCCAGAGGCAGGGATGGAGACTCTTCCTTTTAAGTGCGGTCCATCCCCGCATGTTTGCCAGTCAGGCTGAACCTCATGGATTAGCCGACTATTTTGAGCGGACCTACGTCGGTGTCGCTGATAAGCGGAGCCAGATTCACCAGTTGATTGCAGAAAACCAGCTTCAACCACAATCAACAATTTTTGTCGGAGACATGGAACACGACATCGAAACCGCTCGTCACGGGGGGATTCATGGCGTAGCGGTCCTGACTGGCTACCAATCCCTGGCCCAACTACGGGCAGCGGGCCCGGACCTGATTGTCGAACATCTCGGTGAACTACAGGCGGTCCTGGAGCGCAATGACGGGCACCTTCCAGTGATCAACAACCGAAAGCGCTCGGCAACCTTGGAGACCCGTCCGGTGGCGACGGTGGGGGGATTGATCGCCAATGATCGCGGGCAATGGCTAATGGTTCGGACCCACAAGTGGTCGGACTTATGGGGAATCCCGGGAGGAAAGATCGAAGCGGGGGAAAGCAGCGAGGCAGCCTTATTGCGGGAACTGCGAGAGGAAACCGGATTGGAGGTGGACGACGTCCAGTTCGTCATGGTCCAGGATGCGATCAATCCCCCTGAATTTTATCGAGAAGCGCATTTCGTCCTCCTAAACTATACCTGCCGTGCCCGCCAGCCGATGGAGGTGCGGCTAAACGAAGAGGCGCAGGAGTTTCGATGGGTTAGCACCGAGGAAGCGAGAAACCTGCTTCTCAACATACCGACCCGAATTCTGCTTGAAGCGGTTGCGTCCAGGAAGTGACGAATCGGCCCAAATTTCCAGAGCATGGATACCATCATCATCACCGATTTGGAGGTTTTCTATACCGTGGGCGTCCCAGACGCAGAACGTCTGCAACCGCAGCGTCTCCTGCTAACACTTTCTATGGAGTCTGATTTTACCGCTGCAGCCAAAAACGATGACATTAGCCGGGCCATCGACTATTCCGCCGTCTGTCGCCGGCTACGCGATTTGGGCAAAGAGCGCACTTGGAAATTGATTGAGCGATTGGCGGTTGAGGTGGCCGAGCTCATCCTGACTGAATTTGGCCCTGTGCGGGTCACGGTCGAGGTCCGGAAGTTCATCATGACAGAAACTCGGTCGGTTTGCGCCCGAGTGACTCGGGAACGTGCGTCAGTTCTTTAGCCCAGGGACTGCCAGGACGTCACATCGTTCAGCGACCTGAAAGTCCAGCTCCGTTAGACCGCCGCTGTCGTGGGTGGTCAGGGACAGGGTCACTTGATTCCAGCGAATATCGATATCGGGGTGATGCTGGACCTCCTCCGCCACCCAAGCCACGGCTCGAACGAAATTGATGGCGGTGACGAAGTCGGCAAAGGAATAGGTGCGAAGGATGGCTTGAGCGTGGCGCTGCCAATGGATGAGACGCGCCAAGGCTGCATCGATTTCAGTGTCGGTTTGTAACCTCATGGAAGGAGGTTGGGATTAGAACGGCGATTTCGCAACGTGAACGAGATCGGAATGGCCAAGGCCGAAATCAACGCTTCTCGAACAGGTAGTGCGAAACGTGCCATTCATTGCCGCCGTCCAAGCCCCAAAGCTCGGCGCAAGCCAGGAAGAAAAGTCGCCAATAGACCCACAAGCGTTGCTCCTGACTTGCCCCATAGGTTGCGGCCAGCAGGGGGCGAATGGCGTCTCGATGGCGGTCCATGTTTTCCAGCCAATGATTGGCGGTCTGTTGATAATGCCGTCCGTTAACCGCCCAATGATCCATGATGCGCAAGTCCCGCTGGAAATAGAGGAGCAAATCATCGCTCGGCATGATACCGCCGGAAAAGAAGTAGCGGGCCATCCAATCCTTTTCGCCGTTGGCAACGAAATGATAAGCCGCTTGGCGGTGGGTGAAAATATGAACGAATAGAAGGCCCCCCGGCTTTAGCCACCCCGCAATCCGCCCGAGAAGTGTTTCATAATTCTTCATGTGTTCAAACATTTCAACCGAGACAACCCGGTCGAATCGGTTCACGCAGGGCGGCCCATCGGGTTTCCACCCTTCCCGCCACGGTGGGGGGGCAAAATTATTCATGTCACAGGTGATCACCTGGACGTTTTGATATCCACGACGGCGACACTCGGACTCGATGTGCTCGCGCTGGGTGCGTGAATTGGAAACCGCGACGATCCGGCTGGACGGATATTTCTCGGCCATCCAAAGCGTCAAAGAACCCCATCCGCAGCCCAATTCCAGAATTTCCTGTCCATCGACTAATCGGGCCCGTTCGCAGGTCATGCCCAACATGATTTCTTCCGCTTCAGCCAGGGTTTCGTGGCCGGTGGGATAAAAGGCGGAACTGTATTTCAGACGTGGACCGAGGCAGGCTTGGAAAAAGGCGGTGGGGACCTCATAATGCTGCTCATTGGCGGCGGCGGTCTCGATAGCGATGGGAGCTTGGCGCAACTCGTTTACCATTCGAAGGATCGCTGCCCGACGCTCATCGACATCCGCTCGGACCTCCTGTCGAAGCTTGGTTCTGAGAAGTCGACGAATACCCCATCGCAAGGCGGAATCGGGAAATAGATCGTATTCGAGGAGGGGGTAAATCGCGTGTAACATGGGATCGGTGCAAATCAGAGGCCCAACAAGCAAAGAGCCGGGGTAACGAGTACCCCGGCGCATCGATTTGGCAACCGAACCAGCTCAGAAAGTCGGCGGAGAGCCGCCGACGTGGCCTTTGACGGGGCGACAAATATCGCAACGGTGGTCTAACTGTTTCTCACCGGGCGCTGTCTAATTTCCCAAGACCAAGGAATTGGTGCGCCACTTATCGGTCACCGCCCAGAGGTTAATAGGTGAAAGCGATTTCCCATAGCGGGCATAGCGGCTGCTTCCATCGGCAAAAGAATAATTGGAACCACCGTCCCTATCTTGTTGACCGTTCTTGAAACGGGAATTGTGCATGCTCTGATTGAGGATATCGACATCATTGCCCAGCGTGCCTTCCAAGAAGTCCATGTAGTAATGGGTGGTCGTGTACAGCTTTTCGCCCAGCACGATGGTATCGGAAGGTTGAGTGATGGCCGATTCGTTGATCGTCTTGTTGACAATCAGGTCCATGGAAAAGGTGGGCATGGTGACGGAGAAGTAGTCATTCCAGCCATTGATGATATAGGAGCGCGGCGAGTCATCCGGAGCAGCGTTGGTTAGGACCGTATTGGGCAGCGGAGTGCCCTTACCGTCCGCACCGGTATCGGAAGGACAAACCTGAAGTTTCAGGGACTTGGTGTAGGTGAACAGGCGATTGGGCCAACGATTGGTAAGTGCGCGCTCGGGATAATTTCCGAGAGAATCAGCGGTATACAGGTTGGCGGCTATGCCCATTTGGCGAAGCTGATTGACGCAGGAGATACGACGGGCGGATTCCTTGGCTCGACTCAACGACGGGAGGAGCATGCTGGCCAAAATGGCGATGATGGCGATGACTACCAGCAGTTCGATCAAAGTAAACGCGCGAAGTAAACGGGGCTGATCCGAGCGAGTGAGACTACCTTGGTTAGGCCGGTAGTTGTTTGTCGGTGGGTTGATAAAAACTTGGGATTTCGGGTCCATGGTCGTCAGGCTTTGGTCGTTGTCGGTGTGGCGTTGAATTTCGGGTTAAGACTCGACTTTTCGAAATCCATCGAGACGGGTCCCAGGATTTTAGGTCGAATGCTTATCGGTGGGCAGCGTCCACTCGAGCGTCAATGAGTCAAAAGTCCTGGACCTTGGTTACCGTGGCGCTCTTGCTGGGCGTTGTTTACCTCTACTTCTTTGCAGACTTTGGGAAACGGCGGCCCATTCAAATTACTGTTTCAAGTCGGCCTTTTGCGCCGAATGCCGGGCCTGGCGACATTCTACCATTGGTCTTTGGACTGGATAACGATCGTGTCCTCAATGATTTAACGATAGCAGGCCCCATCTCCAGCAATGGCGTTTCGCCGGTGCTTTGGCATTTGCATTCGCCAAAAGGTTCGGCGCCTGTCCACGGGTTCCTGTATGGCGAGGTTCTGCCGGGTATGGAGGTTGCCGGACCGAATCCGCCTGCGGCGCTCGTGCCCAATCTCACCTACCATGTCGAGGTGCATGCGGGGCGGAATCAGGGGGGGCTGGATTTTGTTCCACGTCCGGCGGTGACGGATTAGGATGTGAAAGCGATGAAGGATGGCATAGCACTCAGCCAATCTTTCGTCTTGCGTGGTTGAAGGATTTGCCTTCGCGGCCAACTGACTCGTACGCACGAGTGAAATAGCTAGCGTCCGACCGACGCCCCAGTTCCCTTGGTTGGCGGAATAAAGCCGACGGGCAATCTCCAAAGCGCGCTCTTGAAAGGCCAGCGCCCATGCAGGCTCGAGCGCCTTCGCCGCGCAATTGGCCATACGCTCCAGGGACACTACGACGTCTCGCAGCGCCTGCGCCGATTGCGGATTGTCCGCCAGCAGCCGTTCGCTGACCTCCAGGCTCCGTTGGTAATATCCTAAGGCTTTATTTTGAACACCAACCTGCCTGATATCGCACAAGATATCGCCCATCGATCTGAGCGCATTGGTATATCTTAGAGCAACT
>CAILNN010000166.1 GCA_903835555.1 uncultured Verrucomicrobiota bacterium | reverse complement strand
GTGTTTCTCCCGGCCGCCCAAGGATACGGAACTGGACAATGCAAAACGGTTTATTGCTGGCAATCCCGATGGATGGACGGACTTCTCCCTGGCCTTGATCAATAGCAACGAATTTGCCTATGTCCCCTGACACTGCCGGCCAGGCTTCGTGCCGCGGCCCCCTCGCCGCTGGCTCCGCCGGATGGTCTCGCCGCCGATTTCTCGAAACGGCCGGGCATGGCTTCGGAGCATTGGCGTTGTCCCAGTTGATGGGAGAATCCGTCCGAGGGGCCAGCAATGCCTCGGTTCAATCCACACCAGGCCCCCATTTCGCTCCCAAAGCCAAACGATGCATTTTCCTGTTCATGGTTGGCGGTCCAAGCCAGATGGATTTGTTTGATCCGAAACCGGAACTCAACCGCCTCAACGGAAAACGTTTGCCGGACAGCTTCGGAAAGGTCACCAGCCAATTCCTGGAGAATGACCCCATCTGCCTCGGCAGCACCCGGACCTGGGGCAGGTACGGCCAGTCCGGCATGGATATGTCCGACCTCATCCCGGCACTGCATTCCCATGCTGATCGGATTGCCTTGGTCCGCTCGTGTGCCGTCGATTCCGTTGTTCATGCCCCGGCCCATTATCAAATGAATTCAGGCCGGATTTTCATGGGATATCCCAGCCTCGGAAGCTGGGTCACCTACGGTCTGGGAAACGAGTCGGAAAACCTGCCGAGCTTCGTCGTTATGGCACAGCCGCAGGGGACTCCCGAGGGCGGTGCCCCCTGTTGGAGTTCTGGATTTCTTCCCGCTATTCACCAGGGCACCCTTTTTCGGCCCGGCTCCAAGCCCGTTGTCAACTTGGCCTCCGTCGACCCCAACTTTGATCTGCCGCGTCAACGCCGGATGATGGACTACCTTCAAAGCCTTAACCGGGAGCAATTGCAACCAGGCGACACCGAATTGGAAGCCCGCATCGCCAGTTACGAACTGGCCTTTCGGATGCAGTCCGAAGCACCAGAAGCGGTTGACTTGTCACGGGAAACCGCTGAGACCCGTTCCCTGTATGGCCTCGATCAACCGGAAACCGCTGAATTTGGCACCCGCTGCCTGATCGCCCGTCGACTGGCCGAGCGCGGAGTCCGCTTTATCCAATTGTATTCCGGCGGTGGACCAGTGGCTTGGCAATGGGACGCCCACGATGACGTCAATGCCAACCACGAAAAGATGTGCCGGGCGACCGACCAGCCAGTCGGCGCATTGCTGACCGATTTGGCCCGGCGTGGCCTGCTGGACGATACCTTGGTGGTTTGGGGCGGGGAATTTGGCCGAACTCCCGTGAGCCAAAAAGGAAGCCGGGGCCGTGACCACAACGCCACCGCCTTCTCCATGTGGTTCGCAGGAGGGGGTATACAGGGCGGAACGGTTTATGGTGCCACCGATCAGATTGGCTTAAAAACCGTTGAAGGACGGGCGCATGTCAACGACCTGCACGCCACCATTCTTCATTTGATGGGCCTCGACCACCTGCGGCTCACCTGGCGACACAACGCCCGCGACGAGCGAGTGACAGACGTTGGCGGTGAAGTGATTAAAGGAATTATCAGCTAAATGGCGAACCCGGTCACGGAGGCCCGAATCTTCGTAACCGTCCGACGTAAGTCGACGCCAACACGCCACTCCCTAATTCGACTTTGTTAGGCTCTTCACAGTAACTAGTAGGCAGTCATCGTATAGGTAACGAAAGTCATTACCGGCCATGCCGAAGGCATGGAAGCAAATAGCCGGTGGTCGAGCGGGGCACGAGCGATACCACCGGACCGAATGACCCCATAGTTTCAGCATCCTGAAGGGATGCAAGCCAGTCTCAGGCCTCCTGACCTCGCGCTTTGAGTGTTGGTGGGAATGGAAAAAAGGTAGCTCCACTCGACGGTCCGCTTTTTACTGGGTCGGGGGCCACCCCACTTCCAAGAGGTTAGGAGTCCTGGGTCTATCCGGACACCCTTCCCACTCTGCCGGAGTTTCGGGCAATAGTGCCAATGCCAGCCCACGGTCGAAATTGGAGATGATGGCACCCCTCCGGAGTGCGGAGCCTGCTTTTCCGGTGCTCCGGTGGTGTCGCTCCGCTCAACCACCGGCTATGGGCTGGGAAGCCCTCGGCTTCCACGATAGACCGAGATTGGTAACAAAGTAGAACTAATCATCCCATGCCGCAGGACGTAGCGGTTGTCCTCTACCGCTTTTGAATCGAAACCCACCTGGTCACATTCCCGATAGCCGTCATCCGGCTACCTTCCACTTGAACGCCCCTAAATTGCCCATAGCCTCTGCCCCATTACGAAGCTATTCCCTGCATCCTTTACCATAGCCTGGCTTTGCGGCCTGACTTGCTTGGCCGAGTCATTACCCGTGTGGGAACAGCACCCGGGTTATCGGATGGCCCCGTTGATCCCGCCCACCGGGCATTCCCCAGGCTTCCATTCAATGGAGTCGGCCCTCACCGGCGTCTCCTTCACTAATCATCTTTCCAATGCGCAAATCGCCGCTAATCGCCTCTTGGAAGACGGCTCCGGCGTGGCCTTGGGCGATATCGACGGCGATGGCCGCTGCGATATCTATTTCTGTAGCCTTTCAGGAGCCAATGTCCTTTACCGCAATCTCGGCGACTGGAAGTTCCAGGACATCACCGCCGAAGCCGGAGTTGCCTGCCTCAATCAGGCCTCCACCGGTGCCGTCCTGGCTGACGTGGACGGTGATGGCGATCTCGATTTATTAGTCAATTCCTTGGGTGGCGGAACCCGGCTGTTTCTCAATGATGGAAAGGCACATTTTACCGAAAGTCTCGACTCCGGCCTGGTAAAAAAGGGCGGTAGCCATTCATTGGCCCTCGCTGACGTGGACGGCGATGGAACTCTCGACCTTTACGTTGCCAATTACCGCTCAACCACAGCCAAGGACTCCCCGGTCAAGGTCAAGCTCAAGCAGGCTGCTGGCCGTTGGATCGTTCCCGCTGAACACCGAGACCAGTTCATCGTGGAAGCGGGCACACCCGGTGATGTCACGTTGCTCGAAGTCGGTGAGACAGGCGTTCTCTATCTGGGCGATGGGCACGGCCATTTTCGTCCCCAATCCTGGACCGATGGACGCTTCTTGAATGAAGACGGCCATCCCTTTCAAGAACCGCCCAGGGATTGGGCTCTATCTGCCCAGTTTCGCGATATCAATGGTGACGGTCTACCAGACCTGTACGTGTGCGACGACTATTTCTCGCCGGACCGCTTATGGATCAATCAAGGGTCCGGTCTATTTCGTCTCGCCCCCCGCATGGCTCTTCGCAAAACCTCCTGGGCCGCCATGGGCGTCGATTTCGCCGACATCGATCGCGACGGATACCCCGATATCTTTGTCACGGAAATGCTCAGCCGCGATCCGGCCCGACGCAAAACCCAGCATAGCCTATTTGAAATTCATCCCTTGCCCGGTTGGGGCTGGGGCTGGAATTTCTTAGACCTCGCCGCTCGCATTCAGGTCATGCGAAATACCCTTCAATGGAATCGCGGCGACGGCACTTTTGCTGAAATCGCAGCCGCCAGCGGCCTCATGGCTTCCGAATGGTCCTGGGGCTGTATCTTTATCGACGTCGACCTCGATGGTTATGAAGATTTATTAATTGCCAATGGTCATTCGCGCGACTTGGCGAACTCCGATTCCCTCGCGGCCATGGACCGCCTTCCCCCGGCTACTGATCCCGCCAGCAGGGAACGAAGCCTCAATATCTTCCCGACCATGCCGTTGCCCCATCTGGCGTTTCGCAATCGGCACGACAAAACATTCCAAGAGGTCGGTTCTGCTTGGGGATTTGACCTTTCTTCAGCAGCGACCGGCATGGCGATGGCGGACCTGGACAACGACGGGGACCTGGACGTGGTGATCAACAACCTGAACAGCGGAGCCACGGTGCTGCGCAACGAGGGGAGCGGACGGCGGGTAGCCGTCCGTCTGAAAG
>CAILNN010000165.1 GCA_903835555.1 uncultured Verrucomicrobiota bacterium | reverse complement strand
TTTCCTGGGCCGCTGGCCCAGGCTGGTATGAAATCGCGCCTTTGGCGCTTGGAAGTTGGGGTGGTTCGGACCGCCTATGACTCGACGGAGTCTCGCCCTGCCGAAGTTCCTTTTATTTAATGAGTTACGTTGAAATTGAGCGCGTTGGCAGAAACGCCTTTAGGGACGTTAATAAAGCCTGGGATATGTCGGATGGAGACACCTCTTTTCCACTCTCGCCATCACTTCCATTGAGAGATCAGGAGTCCTGATTATTAAGAGGTTTTTGGACGCCTTCCTCAGCTGGAGTACCGGGACTGGGGGGAAAGCGGCGAGACGCCGCTTCCACACTACGGAGGTTATTTATTGGGCTGGTTCGTTGTATTCGATTCGGACGATTTGGGTGTCATGGTTTCCGGTCCAGGCGGTACCGTTTTCCAAGATATAGAGACATCCGTCGGGTCCCAGCTCCATGTCCATGGGGCGACGGAAGGTCATCTTGGGACAGAACCGTTCCATGGCCAATTTTCCGTCGGGGCCTTTCGCGATCTGGTCGTGCTCGTCCAAATGAACGGCGATCACCCAGTTGCGTGACCATTCATAAATGAAAAGCGTGTGATCGTAAGACTTGGGTAGTTTGTGAGGAGAGGCCAGTTTTTCATCGAAATAATAAACTGGACCGGCCATGGCGGTCCGTCCGCCGCCACCATCGACGATTGGGAAACGGGTGGACGGCCCATACGGATACCAAATAAACGCAGGCTGCGCGGGAGGCAGTTCTACGGGGCCGGTGTTGTAACGGGAGGTGTTGCGGGGGTGGGCGGGATCGTAGGTGAAGTTGGTTTTTCCGGTGGAGAAATCCCAGTTCACATAAGCACGGTTGTCTCCAATAAACATGGGCCAACCAAAGTTTCCCGCTTTGCGAGCCTGATTGATTTCATCGAATCCCGCCGGGCCGCGGTCTGGATTTGGGCCACCGGCGTCGGGGCCAACCTCGCCCCAATAAACGTTCCCATTACGCTGATCAACGGAGATGCGGAAGGGATTGCGGCATCCCATGATATAAATCTCAGGGCGGGTCTTTGGGGTACCGGGGGGAAAGAGATTTCCATCGGGAATGGCAGCCGAGCCATCGGGTTGCGGCTTGATTCGGAGGATTTTGCCGCGAAGGTCATTGGCGTTTCCGGCGGATTTCAGCGAATTATAGACATAGCGCCCGTCCCGTTCGTCGAGAGGTGCATAGCTTCCGGAGTCACCGAATGGATGGGTGTTGTCGCCGGTGGACGCCAGCAAATTGCCATGAGGATCAAAAGCCAGGGAACCGCCGCTATGACAGCAATCGTCGCGCTGGGTGGCCACGCGTGTCAGTATCTTCTCGGAAGCCAAGTCCAGCTTGCCATCCGTCACGGTAAACCGAGCCACCCGATTTTCGCCGCTTTTAAGTCCGGCAATATTGGTCACGGTCACCGGGTCGGAGTACATCAAATAGACCCAATGATTTTCGGTGAACTGGGGGTCGAGGGCGATTCCCAAGAGTCCATCTTCCAGCCCGTTGAAGACCGAGAGTTTACCGATTGGCTGAGCATGGCCGCCCTTCGAGTCCAAGACTTTAATTGTCCCGGCCCGCTCGGCGAGGAAGACCCGGCCGTCTTTGGCGACGGCGATCTCCATGACGTCGACCAAGGTATCGTCGACCTTGCCGTCCCCATCGGCGTCGTGGTCCGCGTCGAGGATGACTTTTTGGAACGGTCCGTCGGTTTGGGGACCAGATGGAACGGGTTTAGGGGCCTCTTGGGCTTGAATCCAGGTCAGGCATCCCATCGTGATGGCCAGGGAGCGTCTCCAAAGTCGGGGTGATTTCACGCGACGAATTAGACCGGGTCCGGAAAGGGTTGTCACGACAGACTGGAAGCAGAGGGGATCACGACAGTGAACTCCGGCCTACTTCGATTTCATGGTTTTTTCCAAAGCGCCAGAGGACTGGCGCAGTCCAAGACCTGGCGGAAATCCCCTCGCTCCATCACTCAAAAAGAGTCTTGGACAGTGGTAGACACAACAGGAAACGTCATGCAGAACGGACAATGTCTATTTGATAGCAAGACCTCAGGTGGCGGGTGGGCGGCGACCGACGAGCCATTCAAAGATGGGGGAGGCCATTAGGGTGGTGATGACGGCCATGATCACCAAGGTGGCGAAGAGTTCGGGAGAAATGACCCCGCGTTGGAGTCCGATGTTGATGATGATCAGTTCCATGAGGCCGCGGGCGTTCATCAGGGTTCCAATCCCCAACGCTTCCCGGTTGGAGACGCCGGTGGCCCGCGCGGCCAGCCAGCAGGCGATGCCTTTGCCGCCGACGGCTGCCACCATCACCAATCCGGTCATGGCCCACAGGTACCAGGTGTTGAGGAGACCAATCCGGGTGTTAAGTCCGGAGTAGGTGAAGAAGAGGGGCAGCAGGAGGGCGACGGTCAATGGCTGGATGCGTTCGATCAAGCTGTTGGCGACAAGCCCGCGCGGCATAGCCATGCCCATGACGAACGCTCCAAAAACGGCATGGAGGCCGATGGCATCGGTAAACCAAGCACCAAGAGCCAAGAGAGCCAAACAAACGACCAATTCCTGGTCCGAGAATTGATTCCGGCGTTCGATTCCTTGAGACCATTTCTTGAGAGCCAGGCGTAAAGGAATGAGAGCGAAGGTCACATACGCGATACCGCCGCCGATATTTTTGAGTGCGTACTGAAAATTCCCATCAAAGCTGGCCAAAACGACCGCGAGAAGACACCAAGCGGCAGCGTCGTCGATTGCTCCGGCACCGAGGGCAACGGTGCCCATCACCGTTCCGGCCAGCTTCTTGAAATGAATGATGCGGGCCAGCATGGGAAAGGCGGTGATGCACATGGCCGCTCCCATGAAAATCATCGCCTCGCTCGCGGAAGTCTTGGCGGGAAACATCTCGGTGTGATGAAAGAAAAACCAGCCCAAAGCACCCCCCAGTAGGAAGGGTGCCAGCATGCCCGCGAGGGAAACTGTCACCGCGCTGCGCACGCGGCTTTGGATGATATCCATGCGGAATTCGAGTCCGACGACAAACATGTAGGCCGCCAGACCCAATTGGGATACGGGGAACAAGACCTTCATCGAATCGGGCGGAAAGAGCTGCCTGGAAAGGGACGAGAAAAAAAGTCCGAGCAACGAAGGTCCCAGGATGACGCCGGTGATCATTTCCGCCACGACCTGCGGCTGGCCAAGCCGACGGGCGATCAGTCCGACCAACTGGCAGGCGATCAAGATGACCGCGATTTGCAAAAAGAACTGCACTGCCAGTTGAAGATTTGTCACGATTGGTTGATTAGCGGTAAAGTGGTAGTAACGGAAATAATACCTCGCTATCAGGGTCATACCGTACTGTTATCACCATCGGCAATGGAACTGCGGCAATTGCGTTATTTCCAAGCGGTGGCGGAGGAGTTGAACTTCTCGCGGGCCGCCCGTCGGTTGCGGGTGGCGCAACCGGCATTGAGTCGGGCGATCAAGGAGATCGAAGGCGAACTCGGGGTACTAGTATTTGAGCGAACCCGGCACTATGTGCGGCTGACGCCTGCTGGGACGACGTTGCTCCGAGAGGGCGGAGTTCTATTGGAGCGATGGGAGGAATCGTTGGCGCGGGTTCAACGAACGGCCAACGGTGAGGTCGGGGAACTGCGACTGGGGTATATCGGCCCGCCAACACAGGCGTTCCTAGGCCGACTGCTGGCGGAGTACAGGCGACATTATCCCCAGGTCTCGTTGCATTTGGAGGAACGTACCCCGGAACGGGTTTGGGAAATGGTGGCCAAAGGTCGGCTAGCGGTGGCACTGACCCGCCCGGTAGCCATGTCCGAGGCGCTGGGCATGCAAACGCTTCTCTTGCGGGAAGAAAGGCTGGGAGTCGCCATCCCGAAAGCGCACGCACTGGCAGCGAAAGCATCGATACGCTGGGAATCATTGGCCGGGGAATCGCTCTTGGTCTTGGCGCGACGCGAGGGCATTGGTCTTCACGACGCCGTTTTGGCAGGCTGTCGGAATGCGGGATATTCCCCCCGGATTGCGCACAGTCCGAGTCTGATTGGGACGGTGCTGTTGTATGCGGAAGCCGGATTGGGTGTGGCAGT
>CAILNN010000164.1 GCA_903835555.1 uncultured Verrucomicrobiota bacterium | reverse complement strand
GTAACCAATTTAGACGTGTCGGAGGCAACCACCCTTCTTTGAGGTCTGGAGTCTTGAGGCTCTACCAAGCGTAGTCCCTACAACAACTTAAACGAGAACTCAACTGCCTGGAATTCTCCGTGAATTTCTTCCGGCTTGTTCCTCGTTTCGCGTTATGATGGCCACCGTGCAGTCGTTGGCAGAAAAATTGGATAGCGCATCATCTGCCGGTCCCTTGACCCGGGTGGCCATGCCCGACCTCTGGCAGCAGCAGGCTGTCGCCGCCCTCCGTGCCGGCAAGGATGTGGTGGTCCAAGCCCCCACCGGTGCCGGCAAGACCCGGGTCTTCGAACTCTGGTCCAATCACGGCAAGCCCAAGGGACAGGCCATCTACACGGTTCCCACCCGGGCATTGGCCAACGATAAACTAGCCGAGTGGCGGGCCGCTGGCTGGAATGTCGGCATTGCTACCGGCGATTTGGCCGAAAATCTCGATGCGCCGGTCCTCGTTGCCACCCTCGAAACCCAGAAGCAGCGCCTGATTCAGGGCGACGGACCGACCCTCTTGGTCGTCGACGAATACCAAATGCTCGGGGATGACGATCGGGGACTCAATTACGAGCTCGCTTTGGCCTTGGCCCCGCCCAAGACCCAGCTATTGCTCTTGAGCGGTTCGGTTGCCAATCCTCACCATTTGGTTCAATGGTTTAATCGCCTCGGACGCCAAGCCGTCTTGGTGCGCCACGAAATTCGTCCCGTTCCCCTGGACGAAATCTTTGCCGACCAATTGAACTGGAATTTGCCCTCCAGCATTCGGGGCTATTGGCCCCGTGTTTGTGCCAAGTCGTTGGCGGAGGGTTTGGGACCAATCCTTCTATTTGCTCCCCGCCGTCAAAGCGCGGAAACCATTGCCACCGAGTTGGCCCGTCAATTGCCCACGCCGTTCCCGCTTCAACTGAGTGAATCCCAGCGCAAGTTGGTCGGAGAGCACCTGGCCAAGCTACTGAAAGCCCGCGTTGCCTATCACCATAGCGGACTTAGCTACGCCGTCCGCGCCGGGGTCATCGAGCCACTGGCCAAGGCCGGGCAATTGAGAGTTGTGGTGGCGACGATGGGGCTGGCCGCTGGAATTAACTTCTCCCTCCGCAGTGTGGCGGTGACTTCTGCCACCTATCGCCGGGATGGCCAGGAAATTCCCCTCCGCCCAGACGAGGTCCTCCAAATGTTCGGGCGGGCTGGACGTCGTGGCCTGGACGAAAACGGCTATGTCCTGGTCACCGCCAATGAAGTCCGCCTCCGGGATGGTCACGCCTGTCAATTGGCCAGGAGCGGGATGGTCGATTGGGGAGCCCTCCTCAGTTTGATGGCCTCCGCCGCCGAACGCGGCCTCGACCCGTTTGCCGAAGCCGTACGAGTTCAAGAGCGGTTGTTCACCACCAAACCAATATTCTTAGGTGTCGAAGCCTCGCTGAAATATCCTGACGCTCCCTGCGGGTTAAAGACCGATGCGGAACGGGCTCGCCATGTCCGGCATCGCTATCGAGAGCTCCTGAATTCAAAGGGTGAATGGCAACGTTGGCCCGCCTTGGAGGATCGCCCCCTCGACGACATTCAAATCTTGGAGCCAGTTTCCGATGCCCTTCCGCGATTGCGCCCTTTATTGAGCGAAGCATCCGCTCTGGATAAAGTAGGGCAGGGGGAGTTGCTGAGCTTGGCCAACGGCCACTATGGACGATCCATGAAAGTCGCCGAGCGCTTTGGCGAAGACGAGGTCATCCTCGCCAAATGGGTTCGACGATTGACTCGATGGAACGGACGCCAGCTCCCGTTGTCGCAGTGGCGCGAAAAAATTGTTCCGCAGATTGAACTCCACCTAGCCCAACAAGGATTTCCGCTGGTGCGAATGCTGGAAGAGCCGTTCCAAATTCTGGCAATTGTCCGACTCGGACGTCAAACCCGGAAAGTCCCGGTCGATGCCCATGGCGTTCCCCTTTGGCACCCCCCAGAGCGGGAGGTTGTTCCTGAAGACTGTGCCCGGTGTCAGTGGGTACCTGTCTGCAAACAATTGACGGCTGCCACCGGCACGGCGTTGCTCTGGCGGCGACTGGCTTTGGTCGATACCTCCGGCAAGCCAACCTTTCGCGGTAGAATTGTTAGCTTTTTTCACGGTGGTGATGGACTTGCCATTGCTGCCGCTCTCGAAGACACCAGCTACCCGTTGGAGGAATTGGTCTACGATTTGGCCAATCTGGATGCCGGTTTCCGCTTTTGCGGACCAGAAGACCGCTGGGACGGTCGATTGTCCATGGTCTGTCGAAGCAAATTCGGAAGCCAAAACATTCCGGGCTACCTGGAGAATGGGGTGCCTCCGAAATATGGAAGCGGCGCCGAGACCGTGGTGCGTTCAGTACACAAAGACCCGTTTAGCAAGCACCGGTTTTCCACCGACTTTCTGGGTGATGGCGATATCGATCGCGTGATTATTGAATGGCGTAGCCTGCTCCGGCAAATCACCCATGCATCCCCATTGGCATGGGACCGCTGGAGCCAACTTCAGCATTCCGCCCGCGAATTACTTCGCGAAACCGAGTCACCGACCCTCACCGACCTTCCACCTTTGGAATACCTCCAAACCCGCCGGATCGACCACCAACTAATCTTGCGCCGCCACTAGTGATAGAGCAAGGGGATGTCCGCCAGGTCTTGGAGTGCGCCAGTCCTTTGGCGCTTTGGAAACGACTGTCAATTCGACGGCAGCGAGAGGTTCGTCGAGGCCACTCCGTGTTCCGAGGCCAAAGCGGTAGAAGACAACCGCCGTCTCTTTCGTTGCCCGTTTTTTGGACCTGATTTTCCAGCTCATAGTCCTGTATAGGTGTAATCATTCGTAAGGATAGATACCTGAACCCGACTTCTCTACATGGGAATCGAGCATTAGATTGCGACGGTTGAAAGGTCCGGAATGGATTCCCGAAAACAAAATCACCATGAAAAATTCGAAGAATGTCGGCATCTTGCTAGCAGCCCTTTTCTGTCTGGGCTTGGTTTTCTTCTGGCCAGACACCTCCGCCGCAAAAGAATCCACCGCCTCCACCACCGAAACCATGAGCACCTATAAAAAGCCAGACCCGGACGAAATCCGGAAGAAGTTGTCCCCCGCCCAATTCGCTGTGACCCAGCAATGCGGCACCGAACCCCCATTCAAGAACGCCTACTGGGATAACCACAAGCCCGGTATCTACGTCGATGTCGTCTCCGGCGAACCACTTTTCAGTTCTCTCGATAAGTTCGATTCCGGAACCGGTTGGCCCAGCTTCACCAAGCCCATTGATCCGGCCGGTATCGCCGAAAAACGCGACACCAGCTTTGGTAGCGTTCGCACCGAAGTCCGCTCCAAAGTCGCTGACTCGCACCTCGGGCATTTGTTTGACGACGGTCCCAGCGACCGTGGCGGTATGCGCTACTGCATCAATTCCGCCTCCTTGAAGTTCATCCCGGTCGCCGAAATGGCTGCTGCCGGATACGGCCAATACCTGACTCCGTTCGTTGCTGCTGGACTGGCCACCGTTCCACAAACCGAGACCGCCATCCTTGCCGGCGGCTGTTTCTGGGGAATGGAAGAAATCCTCCGAAAGGTGCCCGGTGTCACCAAGACCACTGTCGGGTATAGTGGCGGTAAGACCACCAACCCGTCCTACGAAGAAGTCTGCACCGGTTCCACCGGACACGCCGAAGCCATTCAAGTTGAGTTTGACCCCTCAAAACTTACCTACGAAGGTCTGCTGGGATACTTCTTCCGGATGCATGATCCCACCACCCTGAACCGCCAGCACAACGACGTGGGCACCCAATATCGCTCAGCCATATTCTACAATAGCGAAGAGCAACGGAAGACCGCCGAAAAGGTCAAAGAGCAATTGGAGGCGGCCAAGAAATTCAACCGCCCCATCACCACGGAAATCACCAAGGCATCGGGATTCTATTCGGCAGAAAGCTACCATCAAAAGTACCTGGTCAAGCACCCCGGCGGCTATAATTGCCACGTCCTTCGGGATTGATGCCATTTCAGGGTTTTTTGACGCTGAGACCCTAAAACTTCAATCGGTAGAATAAACTGCCAACCGTTTCCGGCACCGTTACTTGAAGAAGCCCATTGGTGGGGGTGACGGTGTTGGTGACGGCGGACCAGACCTGATTTCTAAGGTTAGTGCTGGATTGAAGAGTGTACCCGGAAGCAGTCTGCGGCCACGCGAGGGTCAGACTTTTTCCCGATCCGGGTACTACACTGAGTGCTGGCGGAGGCAGGAGGCCATAGACATTGATCCGGTTCGAGAATGTGGCCAGGTAGACCTTGCCGTTGGCAACCGTCGGCGCGCAAAATTTGGCAAACTGTCCCACCCCGTCCCGATTGGAGTTTTGCGAGGAATTCCAGAGTTCATGGCTCACATCAGTGGCATCGAGGGCGCGCAAAATCCCGGGCCGCACAGATTGGTTGGCATCGCCGCTCGCTTGGTGAGACGCCCATAGAACTGCCGATCCCGCGTTTGTGCCGTTCGCTGAAAGGGAGAGAAGTCCGCCGGGTTGACCGTTCGGAGCCACCGCAACACTCGTGGCGACGGCCGGTAAGTTAAACTGTCCATTGGTCGGATTATATTGGTACTGCTGGAGATATTCGGAGGATGGCCAGATGTAGGCATATCCCGCAGTCGGGCCGCTCCACCAGACCGGCCCTCCATGGACCTGGTCGCCGGTCACCTGGAAGCTCTGAACCACATTGACATCGCCACCAGAGTCGCTCAGTCCGCCCATATTGTCCCGGTTGACCAAATAGACGACGCCCTGCTTGCCTCCCGAAAACAGCAGCTTGGTCCCCGGGATTAGCAGCACGCCGCCCGAACCAAGGTCGAGGTCGCCGCCTTCCAATTGCGGCCAGTTAAAGGGAGTAAACCAGCTGGCAAGTTGAAATCCGCTGCCTTGGGGGGTGAGCTTGAGAAAGCTTTCACCGCGGTTGATCGGATTGTGTGGATCGCCGCCATCACCCACCGCACCATTTCCGGTGGAGAGGTAGAGGTTGCCATCTTCGTCAGCAGCAATGCCTTGATTACTCATCCAGATGCCTGCCTGGTAACCGTTCGGTGTTGCATTGAAAACAGCTGTTTGTTGCAGCGTGGTGGCGTTGTAGCCGATGACATATCCATGGTACGGACTCCAATCGCAGTGGGAGGACCAGGCGATATATACAACGCCTTTCACCAGCGCCAGCGCTGCTCGCTGATTCTGTCGTTGCGGATCAAATGTAAGGACCCCCTTCACGCTCCCATCGCCCGTCCCCGGATACGTTGCGGTGATGACGACCGGGCTGTTCGTCCGATCCAGCCCGGTCGAGAGGTCAAGAGCGTGGAGGCGTTGCACAAACTTTCCGCCGTTTTCCTTGGTTCGGGCCACGACATATAAAGTTTCTGTCGCGGGGTCGATGACAGGTGCCCCGACAATGCCCATGTTGCCGCTGAAGTCCCGGTAGCCGCCCCCGCAGGCTCCCGTCATATCGATGTTCCTCGGCGGCACAACCCCTGGGCTGAGGAAAGAGGTATGCCAGAGCGGGTCCGTCGCGATCGGGCTATCGGAATCGAAGGCGTAGACAGAATCGTTGACAGTGGCCACCAGGAGAAGGTTCCGATGCCCATGACCGAGAACCGCCACGTTGGTCATCACCAGCGGTTGGGCATACACTTGATCATCAACGGGTAGAGTGTACAAGAGGCCGAATTGCTTGGTGTTGACATTGGTCACGTTTAACTGGGTTTCAGCCAGATTCGCTCCCGTGCGGTACAAATCGTTGTGCTGCGTCAGCACGGCGACACCCCCGGTCACCGGATTCGTGGCCAGGGTGGTAAATTGGGCGGAAATCGGTGCCCACGCAGCACCGGCCAGATTTACCGCCTCAACGTTGTAATAATATGAGGTGTTGGTCGTTAATCCTTGAAGCAGCAGTGAGAACGGTCCGCTCTGGCCGCCCAAAGGGATACTCGCGAGCCACCCGGCAGGATTGTGTCCTCCGTCGATCGGTCCATAGAACACGGTCACCGTGGTCGCGAAACCACCGGTGGAGGTAACTGCCCCGTTGATGGTGGCGTCCGTGGCGTCGATGCCCGATGCAGGCTCGACCGCAACGGTGGGATGTTCGGGCGTGAGGACCGTCAGTTGGCCGGTTCCCGGCGGGTTGGTGGTCCCGCCATTCTGATTCAGTGCGACCACAAACAAGTTGGTATACGCACCGGTCAGGGGCGGGGTGGTGTACTGGGGACCCGAGACGCCCGGGACCACAACGCCATTGGTATACCAATGGTACGAGATTGGTCCGGGCCCATCGGCGAGCACCGTAAACGTCGGCGTTTCGCCCGCGAGAGCGGTCACATTCATCGGTGCCAGAGTGAAAACGGGGGGGCTACTGGCTGTATCGACCAGGAAGTTATCCCACGCATCAATACCACCGTCCTGGAACGCTCGAAGTGCCGGGAAAATGGGGCTGACGGTAATATCTCCGGACGTGTGGGTTTGCAGCGTGGAAAAAGAAATGACGCTTGGACCGGGTGTGAGTCCGTTCGTTCCAAAATCCAATAAATCGCACCACGCCTGAAAGCCAGTGGGGATGTTGGTGAGACTTACCAAGAATTTGTACCAATGACCGGGAACGACTGGCGCCGTGCCCAGGAGCGTTTCGGTCGAAACGTTGGTCGAGCGGACTTGTTCGCGTAGCGTCCAATTGTTGCTCGCAGCGGGGATAAATCGAAAACTCTCAAAGGCCACTCCCGGATTGCTGTTCAAGCCATTCAGGTTGGTATTGATGATCCCTAACTGGACCTTGTCGGCGCTGACCTGTCCGTCAGCGTGGACCATGACCGATACCGTTAGCGCCGCGCCATTAGTGGAAAAGTCCCATCCACGAGCCGCGTAGACCACCGTGGTGTCCGTGCTTCCGAATACGCTGATTCCTCCCGAGCCGTTCACACCGGACGTCGCGGTTTGAACGAACGACGGAGTCGTTCCGCGAGTGCCTCCTTGATCGTTCCAAACATTAAAGTTGGCATTGTACTCCCACGGTGCGTTGAAATCGACCAATGCCGTTTGCGCGGCGACCGATACCGCAGCCAGGCAAAAGCAAACGAAGGCCCGACGCCCGGAACAACAGAAACGAATAGCGTGCGTGAAAAGAGTTCTCATAAAAGGGACAAAGCTGGAATGGGTTGATGGATAGTTTCGGCGGTACTTATGGCAGTAGTTATGCGCCCCGAATCTAGCGGATTATTCATTCATCAAATCCTCGATGGCTTCGATCTCAATCGGGATATTCGACATCAAATCCTTCGGACCGTTGGCGGTGATCAACACGTCGTTTTCCAGGCGAACTGCCATCCCTTCTTCCTTGATATAGATCGCCGGCTCGACCGTCATCACCCAACCCTCCGCAAACGGCTCGGTCGTATAACCCACATCATGGACATCCAGCCCGATCGGGTGTCCGACTCCGTGCATAAAGTGTTTCTTGAAAGCCGGTCGATCCGGGTCTTGTCGTTTGATTTCCCGTGTGGTCAGCAACCCCAAGTCGACGCATTCCTTCTCGATCATTTGCTCGGCCTCTTTTTGCCATTCCTTAGTCCGTTTTCCCGGAATCAATCCGGCAATACTGGCCTTGAGGACCCGCAATACGGCGTTGTAGACCTCTTTCTGTCGCTTGGTAAACCGGCCATTCACGGGAATCGTCCGGGTTAGATCTGAATTGTAGTTTAGCTTCGCCGCCGCCACATCCAGAAGCAAGAGATCCCCGTTCTTGCAGGGCTGATCGTTATCCACATAGTGAAGAACACAGGCATTCGCCCCCGAGGCGATGATCGGCAGATAGGCGAATCGGCTATGGTTGCGGATGAATTCGTGGGCAAATTCGGCTTCGATTTCACGTTCATTCACCCCCGGTTTGACAAATCGGGCCACCCGCTCGAAACCAGACTTGGTAACGTTACATGCAGCCTGTATCCATTCGATTTCGCCCGCTGACTTCACCACCCGGACTTGATGCATCAACCCAGCCAGGCGACGCAAGTCATGGAGGGGATACCTTCTCCGAGTATCCGCCACAAAGCGGGCGTCGCGAGTCTCAACCACGATTTCCGCACGCTTATGCTCATTGCTATTGAGATAGACTTGCTTGGCCTCGCACATCAATCGGTGAAATAACCGTGGAAATTCCGAGAGCCAGGCGACATTTTCGATGCCCGATACCTTTCGGGCCTCATCCTTGGTCAATTTATGCCCCTCCCACGTGGCGATTAAGTCGCTTGTTTCCCGAAGAAAGAGGATTTCTCGGTGCTTCTCGTCGTCGGCAGTCGGAAATAGCAGGAGAATCGTTTCCTCCTGGCCAACTCCGGTTAAGTAAAACAGGTCACTATTCGCGGAGATTGCCAGTGTCCCATCTGCGTTGGTGGGCAGGATGTCGTTGGCATTGACAATTGCCAAGGACCCAGGCGGCAGTAGACCAGTAAGCCGTTGGCGGTGTTCACGAAACCATCGATTGTCAACGGGGGTGGGGCGAGACATGGGGGTATTTTGTGGCTTTAGGAAATCTACTTCAACCTCGGCGTCGTGCGCACGTGAGAATTTGCTGGCGGTGGGGCAATGACAACCGTGATGGGCGTGGACCAGCTGGCTTGTCCTGCAGCGACCGCGACAATCCGAATCATATTCGTCCCACGAGGTAATGCATTGACGTGGAATTGGAAGTGACCGTCGAGTCCGCTCAGAGCCTGGCCGACAAATTGTTGTCCCAAATAAAGGCGAACAATGACGCCCGGCTCTGCCAAGCCAGCAATGGAGTCGGGCTGCTTACCCGCGTAAATGGAGCCGGATGGAGGAACCTGGATAACCGTGGGGGCCAGCCGCCGGACGACTGGGGCGGAAGGTTGGGGAATCGGAACTACCGTCGCCTTTGGAAGGACGGCAAGCACCGTTAATACCAGCGCCCAGGCGATGACGACGGGAAAATGCCAGCGATCAAACCCGTCGACCCAAAAGCGCGGGTAAATGGAGGAAGAGGGCGGCGGGAATGCCATAGGCGATCATTCGGCCCCGAGCGCTGCCAATTCCGCTGCGAGCCGGTTCCGTTCAAGGGTGACGTCTTCCAGTTCTTTGAGCAGGCGATCGGCCTCGCCGGGCTGTCCACCGGTGCCCTCGCTCGGCGCTGAATGGGCTGTCCATTTTGCCAATTCCGTCTCCAACGCTTCGTGAGAAGCTGAAGTGGCCTTCAACTCCGCCTCCAGATCCGCCTCACGCTCACGGAGTTCAACCACTTCTTGCTCGCGAGATTGCAGTTCCTTTTCCAATGCCTTCCGGGTCTGTTGGGCTGCGGTCAGTCGAGCGGAACTTTGTGCCAATTGTTCCTTTAACTCCGAGGCCTCCTCCCGCGCTGCGCCCCACTGCTCATTGGTCTGTCGGATCTCTTCGCCGCGCGCTTTTAGCTTGCCTTCGAGGGCTGCGACGTCCGCGCGAACGTGCGCCAGCGCCGAGGTAGCCCGTTCCGCAGCGGTTCGGGCTTCCTCTCTTGTTTGCACCCCTTCCTCCACTTCTTTTCGGGCAATGGCGCACGCCTCCCGAGTCCGCTCCAATTCGGCTTGCGTCAATTCGAGATTGGATTGGGTCGACAACAGTTGAGCCTGTAGGTCGGCGATTGCTTTCTGCGCAACTATCGACTGTTTTCGCTCCTCTTCCCGGGCACGAATCAGTTCGGAGATTTCCCTTTGCGCGCCTTGGAGTGCATCGAGTCTCGCCTTGGATTCCACGCTCGTCCGGCCATGGGCAAATCGTTCCGAATCCAGCTCCTCGCCGCGCCGCCGAAGCCGGGATTCCGCATCAAAAAGTCGTTGGCGAAAGAAAAATAGTTCAAGCACCCAGTGCGATAGAAAGCCGGTGAGAAACAAAGCCAACAGCCACAGCCATGCATGTTGGAGAACCGGGGGTGTCATGTCGAAGAAAGCAATAGCGAACAGTGAACGTTCAGCAACATTACCCGATTCAAGTCGAATCGTGCAACCTTCCTCCGCATCGTCTGGAGGCTGGTCTGCCGACGTGTCACTCTTTAGTGTCGTCCCAATGTCAACGGACACGGTGTGGTTGGGAATGGATGGTGGTGGTACGCGACTCGTCGCTTTGGCGGTCGATGGACTCGGTAACACCCTTACCCGAATGGAAGTGGGCCCCACCAATCTGCGGCTGACCTCCGACAACGAGCTGATTGTTCGCTTCCAAGAAATTGGTGAAAAAGTACCGGCACCCGACGCGATCGGTATCGGGTTGGCGGGCATGATGACAGCGGAGGATGGCGCACGCGTCTCAAAGGCCCTTGAGGAGGTTTGGCCAGGGGTTCCGGCTCATATCACTCACGACCTCGAAACCGCCTGGTGGGCAGCGGAATCGGAAGAGCACCGTGTCGCCAACCAAAAAGAGTACGCGGCTCGAATCATCATCTTGAGCGGAACCGGCTCCTGTTGTTATGGCCGCTGCTCGTGCGGAGCTGTGGCCAAGGTCGGCGGATGGGGCCATTGGCTCGGAGACCGCGGAAGCGCATACGCCTTGGTCGAGGCCGGATTGCGTGGAAGCATTTCCCAGTTGGACCAAACAGGGAAATGGGGAGAATTGGGCGTTCGAGTCATCGGGCGACTTGGACTGAATGATCCCGCCGACCTCATTGGATGGGTTCAATCGGCATCGAAAACGGAGATCGCCGCGCTTGCTCCCGAAGTTTTCGTTGCCTCCAGAATTGGGGACATCCCGGCTAGGGAAGCTGTTAACCAAGCGCTTGGACATCTTGTCGCTGATGCTGTTGCGACATATCGCCAACTCCCCGGTTCTTCCAACAGGGTTGAGTTCGTTGGCTCCGGAAGTGTCCTCGTGGCCCAGAAGGAATTTGCTGCGGCCATCGGACTCGAATTGCGTAAGTTGCTACCCCACAGTAAGTTCAGATTGCAAGAGCGGGAGGCGGCGTGGGGTGCAATCGTGTTGGCTCGCCGACTCACCATCGACCCGGATCGCAAAACTAGGATTATTCGTCCAGCGAGGGGCATTCCATCTTCATCGGTTCGTATTCCCAATGGCAATGGACCGGCACCGACCGAAGCGATAGACCCTCGGTTTGCCAAGTTTGATCGCCTTTCTGTAAAACAGGGCTTGCAACTTCTTTTGTCAGAGGAAGCAACCGTCGCATCCGCCGTTGGAACTCAATCGAGAGGCATCGTGAAACTAGTTCGCTCTTGCGCGGACGCCTTGCGGAAGGGCGGACGCGTCTTCTACGTGGGAGCGGGCACTAGCGGACGATTGGGGGTATTGGATGCAAGTGAATGCCCACCTACTTTTCGGAGCCCCCCAGAATGGGTACAGGGAATCATCGCCGGCGGGCCGAAAGCTTTGACAAATGCCGTTGAAGGTGCCGAAGACGATGTCGCAGCCGGGTCGGCTGCTATGAACGCGCGACAAGTTGGCTCCTTGGACATCGTCATCGGCATTGCGGCCAGTGGGCGTACTCCGTTCGTTTGGGGTGCCTTGACCAAAGCACTCGAGCAAGGTGCCTCGACCGTGCTTATTTGTTGTCATCCTGGACTCCATTTCCCGAGCGGATCAAAACCCAAGATCGTCATCGCTATTCCGACCGGCCCAGAGGTCCTGGCCGGTTCGACACGGCTCAAGGCGGGGACTGCAACCAAGTTGGTCCTCAACGCGTTAACCACGCTGACCATGGTACAATTGGGAAAGGTCGCTGGAAATTTGATGGTCGATCTTGATCCTTCGAATGCAAAATTGCGTACTCGGGCAACCCGGATTGTGGCTTGTTTGAGCGGCGCTGACTTGGCCGCCGCTGAGGCATCATTGGTAAATGCCGGATGGCAAGTATCGGTCGCTGCGGAAAAGCTCGGATGGAAACCTCCACGCCGTCGAAGGCATTTCCCTTCTGCAAACGCTGCCGTCGAGCAGAAAATCAAATGAGACAATTCGGTGTCGACGGAATTGCTCCTTTTGTCGTCGCTTCTTTGGAGTACCTTCTCCCCTCAACTAACAGATGGACCAGCGTAGAAAATTTGTTCCCACGTCTTCTCCGATTCGCCCGTTAAAGGCACCCCGGTCCAGGCCTTCGTCCGAATCTGCATCCCAATCCGCGCCTACAGACATTTCAGATGGATCGGAAATTCCCGCATCCAAGGACTCCGCTCTACCTGACTCTGCGGTCAATCCTCTAGGGGCGGTAGGTGTCGTCGGAGACCCGTCTCAGCACTTCAGGAGGGGCCGATGGTATTCCAAACTGGCCAGGAGAAACTATCTGGTTCATCTGCTGGTCAAAGAGGCCCGATTGAGATGGTTTCTGATTGTCGCTGTATGCCTGTCGGTTGCTTATGTCGGTCTGTTCGCCAAGATTTGGCTGGTTTCACCATCGGAGGCTCCCCAAGAGCTCTATTTGCGTGCCACCGATTTGATTCAACAATGGTCGCTCCACCGGTCTGGTCTTCGCGCAGCCGCCCAGGGAAAGTCCGAAGTCGCGATCCGAACGCTGATGATGGCGGCAAACATCAATCGATTCTCCCAGGACGTGGCGCGTGACCTCGTCGCTCAAGTCGCCCGTTCGCCCCGATTCAATCATGACTGGGTCTACTTCGCCGCCGGTCAGTTGGAGTTGTTGCTTTCATCGACAAAAAACAAACCGAACGACCTTCGGCTCGCAGCCGCTTTCTATTCACGATATGAATTGTATGATTTTGCGATTCCAAAATTCCGGAGTCCAACTGATTGTGCATCCCCTGAGGCCGCGTTGCTCGTCCTGAAAGCCAATTTTATCGTCGGTAACTGGGAGTCGATCCCGTTCGTTTGGCAACAGTATTCAAACTTTCTTGAAACGATTCCTGAAGCCAGACTTTACCGCATCGCTGGAGCGGCTTTGGTAAGCGATTCCGACGCCAACGCGAAAGAAATTGAATCAATGCGCAATATCGCCCGCGACTCAACCAATACCGCCCGCAATCTGGCGCTTCATCTCTTGATTCAGATTGATGCGGCGCGATTGAATCTGGGCGATGTTCGGAGTTCTATGGCGATCCTGGAAGATGCCCATGATGAACAAGTCAATGATTATCTTTACTTAGCCGAAACCCTGGATGGGGTTGGGCTCCCCGAGGAAGCGCGCAAACTGGTTCAGGGTATCCCGCGCCGGACGGAGTCCGTCTTCGTCGCCGAACACCAATTGAGACTGTGGAAAAAGCTGGGCTTGGATTCCCTGGCCGTTGATTTCGTCCACCACCAGTTGATCGAATACCGGTTTCACTACCGTCTGATTCTTGCACTCTCCCCGATGCTCGTGAAAGCTGGCAAGGCGGACGAACTGAGAAACTTGGCCGTTTACGTTAGGCAGGTGAGTTATTTGACGAGTGCCCTCGGTGCTTACGACGCCTATTTGAATGCCAATGCGGAGCTCGTTTCCGCGAACCGTCCCAAATCCGAGTCCCTTTTTCAACAGTTTGTAGAGAATCCGCCCTCTTATGGACCGGCCGTCCTTCAAACTGCCAATGAATTGACTTCGAATGGCTTCTCAACCTTAGCCATTCGACTGCTGGAGAAGGTTGATATTGATTTCGGCGGCTCCGTGTCAGCTTGGGGACAGGTTCAGTCTATTGCCGCTCAAGCTCGTTCATCAAAACTTCTTCTACGTGCTTCCCGCCGACTCCATGAGATCAAACCGAACGATCGAGTTGCGGCCAATAATTATGCGGCATCTCTTCTCTTAACCCGCCGACATGCTGCCGAAGCCATTTCGTTGACGCTTCCGTTGATGACTGACTTTCCTGAACTCCTGGGACCTCGCGTCAACCACGCCGTCGCCTTAATTCAATTGGGCCGTGCGAAAGAAGCTGAAGCGGACCTAAATGCGATTAATCCCAATAATCTCCCTTCGGAAGAACGAACGGGTTGTTACTTTGCGTGGACTGTCTGCCAATCGGAATTGGGGCATCACGACAACGTGAGACTGGGAAACGCCCAGATTGATAGGGGCCGACTGTTTTCCGAACAGATTTCTTGGCTCGACGAATGCCTGGCAAAGCTCCCGGATCAGGCTGCCAAATAGCAGTTCAAGCGTCACGCTCCGTTGCTGGATTCGGTTGGGAACCGGCACCTCCTCATTTTCCTCGTATTCGGCCATCCATCTAGAATTCTATCTCCAATTCATGCGCTCATTCTCTTTTCTTCCTGGCCTCTGCCTGTTGCTGACAGAATGCCTGCTGGGCGACCCACTCCCCCTCCGCCCCGGTTCACCTGCAACCGCCCTCGATCGGTATGTGGCTAAAGCCGACGCATCCTTCCATTGGGAAGTACCTGTCACCACCCCGGTTCCCGGAGGTACCGTTTACGCCATCGACATGGTTTCACAGCATTGGCGCACGACCAATGAAGTGGACCATCCCGAATGGCGGCATTGGCTGACCGTCGTGGTCCCCGATGATATCGACTCCTCTACCGCCCTCCTCTTCATTACCGGGGGCGCGATTGGAAAGAGTGCCCCGCAGCCCTCTCGCGAATTGATGCAAGTAGCCAAAGCCTCCAAATCCGTGGTCGCCGAATTGCATCAGGTTCCTGCCCAACCGCTTGTCCTGGGAGGCGATGGCCAGGCCCGTGTCGAAGACGACTTTATCGCCTACACGTGGGACAAATTCCTCCGAACGGGCGATGAAGAATGGCCCGCCCGCCTGCCCATGACCAAAGCCGCCATTCGAGCGATGGATACCGTGACAGCCTTCTGCAGCTCGGCCAAAGGGGGTTCCCACAAAGTCGATACCTTCGTGGTCGCCGGCGGCTCGAAGCGCGGTTGGACCACGTGGACCACGGCCGCCGTTGATCCCCGCGTGATCGGTATTTGCCCTATCGTGATTGATGTTCTCAATTTCAATAAATCGATGCAGCACCATTACCAGGCATACGGTGCTTTCGCTCCGTCGGTGGGAGATTACACCAGCCATCATATCATGGAATGGGTCGGTACCTCCGAAATGGACGCACTCTGTGCTATCGAAGACCCCTATAGCTATCGGGGCCGAATGACCATGCCCAAGCTGATCATGAACGCCTCGGGCGACCAATACTTCCTGCCCGATTCCTCCCAGTTCTATTTCGATGATCTCCCCGGCCCCAAATACCTGCGCTACGTCCCCAATGCCGACCATTCCCTTTCTGGCTCCGACGCCTACCTAACCCTTCTCAGTTGGCATGACGCGATCATCCATCATCGCGCCCTTCCGACATTAAATTGGAAATCCAAGGATGAAGGCCAACTGTTCGCCTCCACTGAAACCAAGCCATCCAGCGTATTGCTCTGGCAGGCATCCAATCCCAATGGCCGCGATTTCCGTTTGGAAACAGTCGGGAGAATCTGGAAATCATCCCCCATCCCAGAAAGCGGTAGCGGCGCGTATGTGTACACAGCGGCGACCCCCAAACCGGATACCGGTTGGGCCGCCTACTTCATCGAGTTAACTTTTGACTTGGGTGGACCCGCCCCGCTGAAATTAACGACTCCAGTGCGGATCGTCCCAGACACTCTTCCGCATCCCACTCCAGTTTTTCAACCGCCATCGGGATATCTTCACAAGTAATTGTCCTGAGTGATCGATCACCATGCCCCCGGTGGAGTGTCCCAATTGCGGTGCTGATGTTCGTCCTCGGGCCAAGGCCTGCCCCGAATGCGGTGCCGACGAATCCACTGGTTGGAACGAAGACGCCGTTTCCCAACGGCTCGGCATCCCTTCTGAAGGCTTTGACTACGAGTCTTTTGTCGAAGAAGAATTCGGCCAGCCGAAAAATCCTCGCCTTCGCTGGTACTGGCAGCTTACCGGCATTGTTGTCCTGCTCATCCTCCTGGGCGGCCTCCTCCATCAATTCTGGCAATAGGCCACACCGCGCTACGTCAGAGCAACAAAGCCCGTGCCTGTTTTGGCCAGCAGACTGGCAAATGCATCTTGAAAACACGCCCTCGCTAGCCTTTTTGCGAGGAGCCGCCCGCACAATGGCTGTTTGTCGCTTTGATTCGCTTTCTTCACCTCGGGCGGCCTTTTGAATAAATTTCTCCCGGCTACGCCGTATGGGTGTCTGCGCTTGGCTCTTCTTCTACCGGTAAATTTGCACGGAATCCCTTGACGGTTCGATTGCTGTTTGGTAATTAGGAAAAACACCTACGGTGTAAACCGTAGGGTAACTACCTACTTGCAATATTTCTCCCCAGATAGAAACCCATGTCCGCCAACCTAGTGCAGCAGCGAAGGAAAAGTGCGAGGAAAATTCTCGATTCGACCCAAACCAGATCAATCGCCTTCTTTGTTCGCGTCCCTCGAGACGGGCAAAGCTAACACTTTTTCCGGCCCCCATTTTTCCTCATTCTCATTTTCATCGCCCTAAAATGCCCCATCGCTACCATTTGGTTCGCAAACCACATCGAAGTCGGCACTCACGAAACGCCTTGCGTGAGACGGTTTTTGAAAGATTTGGAGCTTGGCTTGTTTTTATCGGATTGGTGCTCGGCTATGTTTGTAGCGGGTTGGATGTGACAACCTATAAATATGACAACTACCGGTCGGGCTTAAATGCAAATGAGACCACTTTAACTCCCGCGAACGTCAACTCCGGCTCGTTTGGGCTGTTATTTCGGCATGCCGTGGATGGACAGGTATATGCACAGCCGTTGTTGCTCGGCAATGTGCAATTTGGGACGAATGGAGTTCACAATGCGGTTTACGTGGCGACCGAGCACAATAGCGTCTATGCGTTTGACGCAGATAATGCGGATGGAGCGAATGCCCAACCGCTCTGGTGGGCCAATTTCAACAATCTTTCGGCCGGTATTACCCCCGTTGCTCCAACGAATGTTTCTTCCTGGACACCGGTAATTTCTCCAGAATATGGCATCACCGGCACGCCGGTGATCGATCCCGATACACAAACAATCTACGTTGAAGTTGCGACGGAAGAGAACGGGGCATTTTTCCAGCGATTGCATGCGCTATCCGCTGGAAGCGGAGTCGAACGATCCAACAGTCCGGTGAGCATTTCAGGCGGGGTGAACAGCACGGCAAGCGATGCTGTCGGTGGGGTCTTATCATTTGATCCGAAAATTCATGTCTGTAGGGCGGCAATAACACTTTTTAATTGTCCCTCCTACGGCGGGAAGGTCGTTTTGGTATCGATGGGTTCGTATGCAGACTGGGGTCACTTTCATGGCTGGATATTTGCATATGATGCCGTCACATTGAGTCAGATCGCTGTCTGGTGTACCACCCCTAATTCTAATTCCGGCGCGGCGCTTTGGATGTCCGGGGGAAGCGTTTCCGTTGACTCAAGTGCAAACATCTATGTGGCGACGGGAAATGGCGTGTACAGTCCATCTCAAGCCAATTATGGTGATTCGGTGGTTAAACTGACTCTGGATAAGTCCGGTTTTCATGTTCTGGACTGGTTTACGCCGTTTAACCAGGTCAGCTTGAACAATGCCGACCTGGATCTTGGGACCGGCGGGTGCTTACTCCTTCCCGACTCGGCGGGGAGCCCCGCGCATCCGCACTTGCTGCTTCAACCCGGCAAAGAAGGGAAGTTGTACCTACTGGACCGAGATTCTCTCGGCCATTATTCTGTCGGCAGCGATGGGCAGATTGTTCAATCGTGGTATTCTGCAACAAACGGGGCGTCTTACCGGCCCAATTTTGGTACGCCAACATTCTTCAACGGGAAAGCCTATGTCTCGCCTTTTGGTGATATCTCCAGAGCCTTTCCAATTTCAAATGGGGGTGCTACGACAACTCCAATTCTTGTTTCTACCACGAGCTTTGCCATTACCATGCCGCCGGTCATTTCCGCCAATAATACCAGCAATGGTATTGCTTGGCTCATTGACGACTCTCCTGGAGGAAGCCAACAACCCGGCGTGCTCCACGCCTTCGACGCTCAAAAATCCCAGACTGAACTTTACAATTCCAGTCAGGCCGGAACTCGGGACGCAATGGGAATTCCTATTAAATTCGCGCTTCCAGTCGTTGCGAACGGCAAGGTTTACGCGGGGACCGAAACCGAGTTGGATGTATTTGGAAACGCGACTTGGACTGCGGCCCCTACCATTTCCCCCAATGGTGGTACTGTCTCAAATCCGACATCCGTAACTCTTGCGGATGCAACCAGTGGAGCATCGATTTACTACACGACAGATGGCACCATTCCCACGACAAATTCGTTAAAATACGGAGGGGCGCTAACGATTTCAAACAGTTTGGTTCTAAAAGCAAGGGCATTTGCCGCTGGCAAACTTCCGGGGGCGGTTTCCACCGCGAATTTTGTATCGCCAACGCTTTTGGGAAGCGGGACCGGAATTACGGGTTCCTACTGGTTTAATCAGACCGGTTCGTTCAATGGTTCTGCGGACTTGACTCGACTCGATCCTTATATTTGTTTTAATAGTAACCCAGGTTCAGCGGGCAATTTTTCTGTCCAGTGGGCAGGGTCACTGCAGGCGGAAGTTAGCGGCCTCCATACAATCTATCTGCACGGATATAGTGGATTCCATTTTTGGTTTAATGGGCAGGACGTTGTCGATGCGTGGTATCTTGGAATACAGCCGGTTTTTTCGATTCAGGTCAATCTGATCGCCGGTCAAAAATATCCCTTGATCCTTCAACATTTTCAATCTCCCGGCATCGTTTCTGCCTGCCTGACTTGGAGTAGTCCTGTACAATCGGAAAGCTACATACCTACCACACAATTTTACCCGCTTTCCCTGGCGTCCCCGCCCTCGGTTTCACTCTCGGTCACCCCAACGAATTCTCTTTTCGCCCCAGCTAGCGTCACACTTAATGCGCTCGCCACAAATGCGGTTGCCCAAATTACCCGGGTTGAGTTCTACCTGGATGGTTCATTGACCTCTACTGAACTGACCTCCCCGTATGGCTTGACGATAACGGGTTTGAGTGCTGGCACTCATTCGGTGTTTACTGCCGCTGCAGACAACAATGGAAATGTTGGTTATAGCGCCACCAACGTCTTTCTCGTTCAGTCAACTTCTGGGAATTCATACGGCATCGATACACGGCCCACCCTTGCGGCGTATCTTGGATTGCCGTCCAGTTCGTCGTCACCCATGCCAACGCTGCTCTCCTTAACCGGTGTCTTCACCAATCTTTCTGGATTTGGATTGAATCCAGGGCTGATTCCCTTTTCACCGGCTGCTCCCTTCTGGTCGGACGGAGCAATCAAGTCCCGCTGGTTCGGCATCCCTTACGGAGGTGGACCCATGATGCCAACCAACCAAATGACCTACTCGCAAGATGGCAACTGGGCCTTCCCTGTTGGATCCATTTTTGTCAAGCACTTTGATTTGCGAACTAATCAGATACTCGGAAGCACGCCCCGCAGGTTGGAAACACGACTGTTGGCTTACGATGGAAATGGGATCGTCCATGGAGCGACCTATCGCTGGCGTGCGGATGGGAGTGATGCTGATTTGGTCACAAGCGAACAGACAGAAAACATCACCTTAACGACAACAAACGGGACGCAAGTCCAAACGTGGCTTTATCCGAGCCCATCCGATTGCATGGTCTGCCACAATGCGGGCGCAGGTGGCGTTTTGGGAGTTTCAAAAATGCGTCAACAGAACTTTTCGGAGGTCTATCCCCAGACCGGTATTTTGGACAACCAACTGCGAGTCCTGAATCACCTGGGGATGCTAAACCCTGCGCTCGATGAAACCACCATTCCCTCCCTGCCTCATTATGCGCCCGCCGCCGATAATAACTCAAGCCTGGAGCTACGAGCCCGGTCCTTCCTCGACGTTAATTGTTCGTATTGCCACCAGCCAGGCGGAGCGGGTAGAGCGGCGTTTGACCTACGCATCACGACCGCACTGACAAATGCCAATCTGATTAACGGGAGTGTCGCCGCCACGTATGGCTTGCCCAACGCCGCCGCAGTTGTTCCAGGCAATCCACTTTCCTCCACGGTGTACTATCGGGTGGATACAGCGGTGCCGGGTATCATGATGCCTCCGCTGGCTCGGAGTATCATTGACCAGCCAGATC
>CAILNN010000163.1 GCA_903835555.1 uncultured Verrucomicrobiota bacterium | reverse complement strand
CAGAACTGGGCGTAGGCGTACATCCAGTGGACGAACTGTTCCTTCTCGTTGGAACCGAAGATGAACCGGCGGTCCACCACCCGCGAGATGCAGTGGTAGTACGCTTGGCCGATTCGCGAATCGAGCTTCAGACGGGGTTGGCGCATGCGCGGAAAGTAGACAGGAAAAGTAAGGATGATACAAGTGACCTGGCCCTTTGCTTTTCCCAGTCCACCACAGCGTCCAACCGCGCAAGAGGGTCCTCGTGCCGCGTCAGCTCCGCAAACCGGTCATCATAATCGAACAAACCCGGCGCTGCTCCCTTCCTGATGCTTCTTCCGATCATATCACTCCGACACCATCTCCCGTGCCACTTCCTTCAACCCATATGAACTATCTCCTATGTGAAGATGGGTTTTTGGAAGTGGCCTTCAGCCAGCCCATAGGAACGTCCAGTGCCGCCAAAGGAGGACAGCTTTGATCAACAGACCGGCCGCGACCACCTCAAGCGGACAGCCCTGCTCATTCTTCGGTCTTTTCGTGAGGATCCACGGCAGACTGACGAGGCACAACAGATGGAAACGGGCAAAGGAGAAGAACAGGTTGCTCAGTGCTGGGATAAATCCGGCCGCCAAGGAAAAGACCCTCACCAGAGGTTCGTGGCAACGGGTTGCTATGAGCCATGCCTCGAAGAGGAACCATAGGAACAACCCGCGGTCGATTGGCGACCGGTGCATGTAATGCGACTCCGCCACGTTTGCGAAACCACGCAGAACCGCCGGGAGGTCGATGACATTCAGGATTGAGCCCTTGGCGGGGTAGAATTGTTGGGCCGAAAAGCCCGACCACGCGTCGCCGGTCGAGAGCCCGATGACCCCGAAGTAGAGACCGGTGCCGACCGAGCCGGCTATGGCCGGCCAGAGCCAACGACGCTGGTCTTTGGTCACCAGCAGGCACACGATCAAGCTAAGGGTCACCAGATGCCCGGTGGGGCGGGCCGACGGAAGCAACAGGGCGCAAGCGCAGGCCAACAGCGTCCGGTCCCGATGCACCGCAATCAGCAAAAGCGCCAGCAACAGCACTGTGATTCCTTCGGTATAGACCTGCTCTAAGAAGAGGCTCCAAGGGTAGGCGCAGAAAAGCCAGAGCGCCCGCACCGAGCATTTTGCGCTGAAATGGCACCGCCAAGCCGAATACAGGGCATAGAGCGCGACGACCCCGACGACTTGGCAGAAGACGACCGAGGTGGCCAAGGGGGAGAAGCCCAAGGCGAATGCAGCCCGTAGGAAAGTCGGTAACAGCGGATAATGAGCATGGTACAGCCGGTCATCGATCTCCCCTGAATCGCCATACCAGTGCAGCGCGAGATACTGGTAAGAGGCTCCGTCCCAGGACATCCAAGAGGTCCACTTGGAAGAGGGCGGAACTTCGATGCTTTCGAGTTCCACGTGCCCCCGGTTGTCGGAAGACAGCTCCGGACCGATGCCGAGGAAAATTAGCCAGATGGCAACAGTGACTAGCTTCCACACGACAATCACCCCCCAGCATGTGTCCAACTTCCCCCAAACCCTGCCCCAGATCAAGGGTGTCAGCGATCCGTCGACCAAATCGCTGCCGGTTTTCGCGGCGGCCCGCTTCAGGTCTTGGGAGGCGATGCCCATACGAATCGGCAACATAACTTGTAGTTGACCAAGGCCGACAGCAAGACGGCAGAGAAATGCGCCGCATAGGCTGGGAGCCCGAGAGCCGCAAGGGCACTAAAAACCCCCAAATTCATCACTGCGCCGGTGAGGCAAGCGAGATGGTAGCGGACGCACCCGGACATCCATGGTAGCGGCTTGGGGTCACAGTTCCCGCGGAAGGTCCACAGGTTGTTCAGGGTGAAATTCGAGAGGACCGCCGCCTCGATCGCCAGCGCTTTGCCCAAGACCAAAGGGAGCGCCGGTACCGAGCACGTCAAGGCGAAGATCGCTGTCTCCACCGCAAATCCGATGGCCCCTACGGCGCAAAAGCGCGGGAAAAGCGCGTTCATCTCACTCCCAAGCTCACCTCGCGGAGCCATGCGATGTCCATTTCGGCGCCTGCGGGACGGCTCCGGGAGGGCAGCCGGTCTTGACGCAGTTCAGGGCTCCGCCAAAGATGCTGCTCAGTGTGGCCGTCGGCGAACGACAGCACGGTAGCCCCAGAATGCGAGGCGCCCGGGATATCAGCGAAAAATGCCGTCGGCGAGGCCGCCGTCGCATAGGGCTCCCCGGTCCCGGAATGGTCGACCGCGAAATAGGCGTCCCCGACCGCCGACGCCGACTCCTCGATGAACGTGAACGTGCGGTCCGGATTTCTCAGGTCGCCCATCGCGCGGAACGCCGGTTCCTGCGTCGGCGTCCATTGCCACATGTTGCTCAGGACGACGGGAGTAGGATTAATACGGGAAGAAAGCCCGAGGGTACGGGGCTTGCTGAGGTTTCTTGCGGCGCAAGCGTAGGGCTCGTCGGCCGGCATATAGCGGCGGAGGAGCGACCTCGACGGCGACCGCATCAGACGAGCCTCGGCACCCAAGTCGGAAGCACCCATGTGTCCGGCCACCCAATTTGTGCAGGAGACCTCTGGAAACGGCAACTCCGCGTTGGGCGGCAACCGGTCCCGGTTCTCGCCGACATACATCGCCAGCGCTTGGGAAAGGCTTCGCTGGTTTCCCATGCAAACCGGGGTCTTCGCCTTGGACCTAGACCGCACGACCGCTGGTAGCCCCAAAGCCAAGAGCAGACCGATCACCGCCACGACCACCAGCAGTTCGGTCAAGGTGAACCCGCAGCTTCGTCTCATGATGTCGGCAGGTCCAAAGTCGCGGCGGCGCGGGAGAAGCGTTGCCAAGCCCAGACGGCACCCCAGAGGACCAAGAGATTCCGGCCCAACCCGACGCCGAGGCCAATCCTTCCGTCCCATATGGTGGGAAGACCGCAGCCGCAGAAGCCTGGATATTTACCCGGCGCTAGCAAGAAGAACACCAGTTGGGCGGAGAACACCAAGAAAAGCGCCCCAGTCAGGGCCGGAGCCCATCGGCTCCGGCTGCTAACTAGTAGCAGGGCTGCCACGATCAGTTCCGCTCCGACCACGCCCATGAAGACAAATGAGATCAATGGTTCGGGGAAGCCGTCGAACCGCAAAGCACCGCGCAGAAATTTGGGTGCCGTCGCTTTTATCACAATCGACCACCCCAGCATCAGAATCACCGCCCAGCGCCATAGCTCGAAGATGACGCGGTGCTTCCGGGTGCTTAACGAATCTTCGCCGGTCTCGGCGGACCGCGTGCCGAAAGCCATCGTCGGGGAGGCCATGCTCCCGCCGCCATGTTCGGTGGAGGGCATATCAGAAACAGAGTTGCACTCCGTGAATCTTCCACAAGTTCCCTTCCGCCATCCCGCTGGGAAGCCAACGGTGGGCTGAAGGCGCCCAATATGCCTGGGCGACGATCGGCCCCGCCCCACGTCCATCCCCCATGTCGACCATAATCATCACATGCGCGACCAGAATATTGCCCTGCTTCTTCAGAACCTCCCCTGGGGATTCTTTGAAGTTGAAGAATCCGGGATGAGCCGCCAATCCGATGTTTTCAATTCCTGCCTTGACAGTATGCGGATGTGCCCCTGTGTTGTCCAAAAAGCTGAACTGGTATTCTTCCACTTGGTTGGGAGGACTCGTCATGTAGTCAAACCTTACCTGCATGTTTTTGGTGCAAAATCCTTTCCAAAATCCTTTATAGAATTCTCCCAAGCTTTGTAGTCGTACGAACTGCTCGAAGACCCTCTCTGGCTCGGTCGGGGCCTCCGCGACAAGCAAAGAACGAGCCTTCGCCGCAACATCTTTGTCCCTCACATAGACTGCGTTTGGTGCAATCCGATACCCCTTGACGATTGTGGTCCTGACCTCGTCGATGAAGTCTTGGCGCGGTTCGACTGCCGCGGCGAACCGCCACGTCCGGTAGCGTCCGTAATCCCCACTGGAGAAGGAGTCGAACATGCCCTCCAAGTGGGCGGCATACGCCGTTTTCTGCTCGGTGCTTAGTTGTCCTCCGCCGGAGACGACGGTGTTGGTCGCGTCAAGTACTTTGAGCATCGCCTCGACCGTCGGCTTCTCGAAAGCGCAGTCGCCCCATTCGGCGACCAACTTCTTGATGTCGACCTCCGCTTGGTCCTTGCTGGCGCTGATAAACCGGTTCGGAAGGAGATAAAGAACACCGGCGAGGACCAGCACGGCCAGTAGGACGCGCAACAGCCGGGACGAAGCAGGGGGGGAAGGTTTCATTTGGGCGGCAAGTGCCATCAACGGACTTCGGTGACAAAAGACGCACATGGCGGTTGTCCCGCCACGTCCGCCCCGGCAAGTCGGCTGCGGTCAGCAGCAACCTACGAGCACCGGAGTGCAACCACCGGTCGGGTTCTCGACATAGGAGCAGTATTGCGACCAGCAGCAGGTGTAGGTGTAGACAGTCCCGTTGATGGTGACCTTGCACGGGATCGTGCCGATATAGCATCCCCAAGTGCTCGCGATCGTTTATAGTGATAGTGTGACTGCCACTGCTGCGGCGCCGATTAGTTTCTTCATGGGTTTTACTTTTGTTTGTTGTTCGCTTACCTCTCGAGCGATGACAGGATCGCAGCCCACGCCTAGCGTGGCGCACCTGCATATCCCTCAAGGTTTTTCCTAAAGGTGGCGGGGGATGGGGATATAGCAAGGTAATTGTCAATGTTTCGTGCAGCGAACAATTTTGGAACAGATCGGATGGAGAGTAAAAAGGGACACACAATTTGCAAGGAAAAAGCTCGCCTTGGTCCCGGTGCTAAGTATCGTTGGTTTATGAGGCAGGCGCGCATGAAGATATCCTCGAAGGAGGATCGGGCGGTGTACCATTGCATCTCGCGGGTGGTGGACCGTCGGTTCATCTTTGGCCCCGGCGAGAAAGAGCGGTTCGTCGCGTTGATGCGGGAATATGAGCAGTTTTGCGGCGTTCAGGTGCTCACATACTGCCTGATGTCCAATCACTTCCATATCCTAGTGGAAGTGCCCAAACGGCCTGAAACACTCCCGACAGCGGAGGAGGTGCTGGAGCGCCTCAGGGGGCTATCTGGAGCCGCCATTTCGGCGGGAAAGGCCGAACAAATGCTGGCGATGTTTGCTCAGGCGCAGGATGCCCAAGGCACGGCGGAATATCTGGAACAGTTCTATCAGCGGATGTGGGATGTCAGCGAATTCATCAAGCTAATCAAACAACGCTTCAGTCAATGGTACAACCGGCAGACGAAACGGAAGGGAACATTGTGGGAGGAACGCTTCAAGAGCGTACTGGTTGAAGGGGAAGGGGATTCGTTGGGAACCATGGCGGCTTATATTGATCTGAATCCAGT
>CAILNN010000162.1 GCA_903835555.1 uncultured Verrucomicrobiota bacterium | reverse complement strand
CAGGCGTTTCGCCTTACCGCCTATACGCTCTGTCGAATATCGGCTCCCTGTGCGCCCTCTTTTTCTACCCCTTCGTACTAGAACCACGTGCCGGACGACAACAACAGGCGGAGGATATCAGGGAGCTTAATGGCCCCCGTCCCCGCTCGGTCTTTCCCTCAAAGATTAACTGGACCTTGCCTCGCTGAATCGCTTCGGCAAGGTTCGGAGGAAAAAGCACTTGGACAGCGAGGGGATCGCCATCGGCAGACCGCTCCAAGCGGACCGGGTCCTTGGTCGGCGTAGTGGGAGCGGGACGGCGGGAAACTTCCGCGACCTTCTTTTCTACGGTTGCGGTAGCCGGCTTAAGCCAATGGATACCGATGGCAACGGAATGCGGGCAGATGGTGCCGTCTTCGCGGGATTGGCGACAGGTGCAGAGATTCTCGACGTCGGCCAGCCCCTTGATCACCAAACCGGCGCGGTAGGTTGTCTCCCCGGATTGCACGACCCCATTGAGGAGCGGTGGTTTCCAACTGGAGGAAAGCACCCGCCCTTCGGCAACGAGAAAGCGGGCCAGTTTGACCACCTCCCAACCGGCGGTTTCCTGAAAAAAGCGATCGTTCAACTGCACATCGGACATCCGCGGGAGAGTGTAGCTAAAAATGGATTGGGTGGGGAATCTGGATGAAAACTAGGTATTGCCTTTAGCGTCCTGGGTGCGGCGGGCTTCCAATCGGGAGCGGGTCATGCGCTCTCGGAGGCCGCCTTCGGCGAGAAAGGCTTTTTCCAGGGAGCGGAGTTGTTGGTCGAGGAGATAGTTGGTTTGGTGGATCACACAGATAAGGATGTTGGCTACGATCTCGGGTGGGCGGGAGTCTATATAGGGCCTATAGGACTCATAGGACCGATCTCTCCGGGACCCTAGCTTACGGACAAATAGCGCTTCGCGAGAGTTTTTCTCCCAAGGCGGTACACCCCGGATTCTGAGAAAGTCGCGGTAGTCTTCCAAAAGTTCCTCGAGGCTAGCCCGGGCAACATTTAGCAGCTTGATTTCTGTTTCTTTGGAGGTGCCGCTCGCTTGGCTTGCCTCCAGAATGTTTTGTTTTCCAGAACGCGCCGCTTGAACCATCTGGTCGACTGTGCGGTCGCGCCGGTCGAGGAAACGTTCACAAAAGCGGACGGTTCCGTCATAGACAATGCGGGCTTTCTGGAAAGAAAGGAGTTCCTGGTAGCCGCCGTGGGGTGGGATGAAGCCTTTCATGAGATTGATTCTCTGAACATCTTCATCACGTTGATAAAATGCGACTCAAATTTGATAACTTTTCGTCCCGGATGTCCCTCATCATTTGACTCGTCTCTCATCCAATTGGGGACTACGATGGAAGAAAGAAATGAGGGTTTTCGGCACAAAGCGGGCAATGGGGCCAATTGCCAGGAAGAGCCCCGAAAAAGCCTTCGCATGGCTGTTCATCTTCCTGATGCTGAGGCTGTTGTGCCATGCTGGAGAAACCAGCAACCGGCTTTTGTTGGCACCGGAGGTGGTCCGACAGGTTCTGGGTACAAACAACCAGTCTTTTAACTTCGCGCCAGACCGTTCAACAACAGCCGCCGTCTTCGTCTTTCTCAGTACGGATTGCCCGATTGCGAATGGATATTCTCCCGAACTAGGCCGAATTCAAGCGACTTTCGCTTCTCGGGGTGTCCGATTTTGGTCGGTTTACTGTGACCCGTCGGAAACGGACGACAGCATCCAACGTCATCAGAAGGAGTACCAGTTGACGTTGACGCCACTTCGCGATCCTCATCAGTCTATGGCATCGGCGATGGGGGTCACGAAAACGCCCGAAGTGGTGGTGCTTCGTCCGGATGGCACACGTGTCTACCGAGGGCGAATCGACGACCGGCATTTGCGTTTGGGGCAATCGCGACCGGCACCGACAACCCATGACCTTCGCGATGCACTGGAAGCGCTGCTCGGTGGTCAATCAATTACCAATCCTGAAACCACCGCCATTGGGTGCCATCTTCCTCCGATTCCATGAGCTGGAAATCTTCTTGGAGGCAAGGGAGCTTTGGCATTCTTTGGATACTCATGGCCTGCCTGCAAGCGGCCCCGCGATGGGTGAATGAGTCGGTCACATTTAACCACGACGTCGCGCCGATTCTTTTTGCCAACTGCACCTCCTGTCATCGGACCGGTTTATCGGCCCCTTTCCCATTGGTAACCTTCCAAGACGCTCGCAAGCATGCGGCGGAAATCGTCGACGTCACCCAGCGAGGGTACATGCCTCCGTGGCTGCCAGAATCCGATTCCGGTCATTTCGTTGGCGAACGGTTTCTCGATAACAAGAGCAAGGCGACCTTCCGACAGTGGATCGACGACGGATTGGCCGAGGGCAAGCCGGAAGACCTGCCACCGCTTCCAACCTGGACGGATGGTTGGTATTTGGGGCCACCGGACCTGATGGTTTCGATGCCCTCCCCTTACGTCCTCCCGGCTGAAGGGAAAGATATTTACCGAAATTTTGTCATCCCCATCCCCCTGCAAGTGCGGCATTTCATTCGGGGAGTTGAATTTCGGCCAGGCAACGCACGGGTTGTTCACCATGCCTTCATTAATCTGGATGCGACGCGTAAATCGAGGAGTCTGGCGGCCAGTGAAAACCCACCGTCCTTTGGGGGAATGGATTTACCGGAAACTTCTATCATGCCGGGCGGGCAATTACTGGGCTGGCAGCCGGGCAAAGTACCCTATTTTAGTCCGGACGGTCTTTCTTGGGTCCTCAATCCCGGCAGCGACTTGGTCCTGCAATTGCATCTGCATCCGTCGGGAAAGCCGGAACCGGTTCAAGCCATGGTTGGGTTTTACTTCACCGATCGCCCGCCCACGAATAGCGCCTTCCGCTTGGAATTGGTGCGATTTGACCTCGATATTCCTGCCCATTCCACGAACTACGTCGCCGAGCAAGCCTACACCCTGCCGGTCGATGTCCATTTAATGGCCATTAGTCCGCACACCCATTATCTGGGACGGGATTTGTCGGGAACTGCGACTCTGCCATTGGGCGAGCAACGATGCCTCATTCATATTCCAGACTGGGACTTCAATTGGCAGGGAGACTACCGCTATGCGGAGCCGGTTTTTCTTCCAAAAGGGACGACGCTGCGGATGCGGTACCAGTTTGACAACTCTACAGGTAACCCACGCAACCCGAACCACCCGCCGATCGACGTGAAGTACGGACTTCAAACAACCGACGAAATGGCAGAGTTATGGTTTCAGGTCCTGCCTATTCGTCCCGGGGACTTGGGTATCCTCAGCCGCGACTACTTCACCTATCGCCGACGTTTCCTGGCCGAGATGTATGAGGCACGTTTGCGGTTAAATCCCAACGATGGCGAGACACATTTGAAACTCGGTTCCGCCTATGAATTCCTGGGCCGTGACCCAGAAGCCTTTAGCCAATTCGTCGTTGCAGCGAAACTTCTTCCGGGCGATGCCAAGGCGCGTTATCAGCTTGGATATCAGTATTTGGCGCGGAAGCAATACGCACAGGCGGTGCCCGAGTTGCAAGCAGCCGTGCAGTTGGACCCGAAGGACCACCAGGCCTTTGGGTGCCTTGGCATCGCCGAGATCGGTCTACGTGATTTTGAGCATGCGCGACAAAACTTGCAGGAAGCGCTTCGATTGAACCCCGATGATACCCTGGCCCGCGAATACCTGGCCCAAATCAAAAGCTCGCCATGACCCAAGCGTGATAGAGTTCTCGCCGGATTGCGATTCTCATGACAGTTTCCCTATAAATGACCTTCCTGCCGATAGCGTTGCGGGAGCTGCGTGTCGCCTCGCGGAAGCCGATCACATTCCGCATTCGCTGGATTACAGCAGTCGGCGGGGCGTCGGCAACATTCTTGTATTTGATCACGCATGCTGGCCAGCCCTCTGGATTTAGTCTGCTGACCTGGCTAGCTGGGGCTGCCTTTTTTTGTTCGGCCACGTCCGGCCTGTTTCTGACCTCCGATTGTCTCAGTGAGGAACGGCGGGAAGGAACTCTGGGGCTTCTTTATCTCACCGGCCTTGGTGGGGCGGAAATTGTGATTGGAAAGCTGCTGATCACGGGTCTCAACGCCGTGTTGGCGCTTATGTCGTTGCTTCCCATCCTGGCCTTTGCCTGGATATTGGGAGGAGTAGCGTCGGGTGAATTTTGGCGGGCAGCCCTGGCTCTGATAAACACCCTGTGGGTATCACTGACTCTGGGACTATTTACCTCGGCATTCCATCGGGGACAGCGACAAGCCCTCTCGTCCGCCTTCATCGGCATCCTCATTTGGATACTGGCGCTGGGTGCGCTTTATTCGGCACTTCACGGGTCAGGCAAATCGCCGATGACTGAATTTCTATGCTCGGCAAGTCCGGCAGTCGCTTTCCTATCGGCACCGGATACGCTTTATCGGATAAATCCGTCCGCCTTTTGGCAAGCACTTGCCGTCTCCCACGCTGGCGGATGGGCATTCTTGCTTGGAGCCGGCATCTGCCTTTGGCACGTCAAGTTGGCTCCATCAGGTTCCGGCGAAGCGACGGCACCCTTGACATTGGAAATTGACCCAGCGGCGCGTCAGTTGCGTTTCAACCGATTGAATCGCCCCATGTCCCCCGCCCTGTTGGACGACAATCCATTGATGGCCTTGCTGGTAACGCGCAATTCGGGAGCCGTCTGGATGTGGGTGCTGGTTGCGGCATCAATCGCGGTCCTATTGACCAACTCCCTTTTTGGGGGCAAACCGACCCTTCCCATGGGATTGGGATTCTTAATTCCATCAGGAATCGGCCCTAGTTTTCCGACACTGCTATTGACGATCCTTATTGCCACGATCAAGACGATGTATGCCTGGCATGCCTGCGACTTTTTTGCCACGGCGCGACGTCAGCAAGCGCTGGAGTTTCTGCTGACCACGCCGATCAGTGATAAGGCCATTTTGCAGGGTATTCTTCGGGCACAGCGGCGGAAGTTTATGCTCCCGCTAACGCTCCTGGCCATATGCCTTTCTCTGGGTGCCCTCGTTCAGGTGATCGTGGGTTTGAAGTTCGGTGGGGCAAGCTTTTCTGCCTTACCCTATATTGGAAGCTGGCTTTATTCGATCGTTACGTTACCGCTCGAATTGGGAGCCTTGTCTTGGATGGGGATTCTACTCTCCATTCGTGAGCCCCGTCCCGAATGGGCATTCGCCAAAACAGTGGGCTTGGTGATTGTACTACCGATTCTTTTCTTTTTTCTCCCCAGCGCCTTGATTACCGGCAGCCTATTTGGGTATGCGCATGGGCAATTGCGGAAGCCAATCCGGGTCTTGCTGGAACGAAATCCGACGACGGGTGGCAAAAAGCGGAAAGCGGCGGTTCCATTTGGGCGGCGGACGCAATACCAGAGGTGGTAGGGCATCCCGGCAGGGATGCTGGTCCAGGCAGAATCAATCCAGGAACCCCCCCTACAAATATCGAAGCCGTGTCAACTGGACTTGGGGTGGCGGCAGCTAACGACTTGCTGGCACCCCTGCCGGGGTGCAAATTTTGAATATGGCCGCGATACGGTGGTATCGCTGCGCTAGCCCACCGGTTACCCAGGGTAGCCCCACAGACGGGGCTACCCTGGGCTTTGCTCCACAACCCCTATGGGGTTGGAACTGAATTGGTGCGGGGAAGACCCACAGACGGGACGATCTTGCGCGGCAGAGTGTTGGACTTCGGTTGTCATTTACCACTTTCGCCTCGGAACCTGAAGTGTGCGCCAATGGACTCTGGGCTCCGTTCGCTTCACGGCCGCTTCTAATTTGGGGATTTGGCCAAATAGAAAACCGGAGATTGCCAAATCGTGTGGCTTGGCGACCTTCGGCGGGAATGGATCAAAACCCATCCTTCGAACCCGCCGGACTGATTTTCGACTGCGACGGCACGCTCGCACACACAATGCCGCTGCATTGGCGCGCCTGGCGGGAAGTTACAACCCGCCACGGTCTGCACTTTCCTGAGGACCGCTTTTACTCGTTGGGGGGTGTACCGACACGGGATATCGTTCGGCAATTGGCCATTGAGCAGGGGCGTCCGGAAATCGATCCGATTGTTTTTGCTCATGAGAAGGAGAATGCCTATTTCGCCCTGTTTCATGAGATTGGCCCGGTGGAGGAGGTGGTTGCGGTGGCTCGCGAAAACCGGGGTCGCATCCCGATGGCGGTGGCTAGCGGCGGGTCCAAAGGAGCGATCACCAAGGTTCTGACTCACCTGGGGATAGTCGACTGGTTCCAAGCCATTGTGACCAACGAGGATGTGGTCCGGCAGAAGCCGGCCCCGGATATCTTCCTGGAGGCGGCCCGACGCATCGGGGTGCCTCCTGAACTTTGTCGCGCCTATGAGGATACGGACCTCGGTATGGCGGCGATTCGGGCGGCGGGGATGGATGCCGTCGACGTGCGGCACTATACTCGCGCAGCCAACGGTCTCACCCGGGTTTGAGTCGGGGTTAAGTTGGGCTATCTTTCGGCGTGGTTTACGATCCGTCCTTGGACGACCTGCTGGAGCGGGTTTGGAGCGGCTGTCGGGTGACTGCCGACGATGCGCAACGCCTGTATACGCTGCCTCTCGAAGAGTTAGGCTCGTTGGCCAACCGACGTCGCCAGTTGGCTCGGGCCTCCGCCTATGCAGGGAACGGCCCGTCCACGGTGACCTACATCGTCGATCGCAACGTCAATTATACCAACGTCTGCAACGTCTATTGCAAGTTCTGCGCTTTTTGGCGAACGGAGAAGGATGCTGACAGCTATGTCATCACTTTGCCCGAGTTGGACAAGAAGATCGAGGAGACCATTGCCCTAGGTGGAAATCAGATTTTGATGCAGGGCGGGCATCATCCACGCCTGACCAAACAATGGTACCTGGACTTGCTTTCCCATGTTCGCGAGCGGTTTCCTGGATTTAACGTTCACGGGTTCAGCCCGAGTGAGTTTATTCATTTTCAAGAGGTTTTTGAGCAACCGGTGGATGAGTTGCTGCGTGAATTTGCGGCAGCGGGACTGGGAAGTCTGCCCGGAGGCGGCGGGGAAATCCTGGTCGACCGGGTGCGCCAACGGATAGCACCGCTCAAGGCCCGAACCTCGGAGTGGATGGGTGTGATGAACGTGGCTCATGGGCTGGAAATGGCGTCGACGGCCACGATGATGTTCGGGCATGTCGAGACGGTAGCTGACCGAATCGAGCATTTGGAAGTGGTTCGGGCGCAGCAGGATTTGTCGCTTCATCGGTTGGCCGATCGTGGGTGCCTTGGGGCAGTCGGACCGACCGGATTGGAACGTTCCGCAGCCTATTCCCGAGCCCTCGAATCTGGTGAGCTTCGCGGCGGGGCCTTCACGGCGTTCATTGCCTGGACGTTTCAACCGGAAAATACGGTCCTCCGGGCACCGACAGTCGGAGCGCATGAATACCTTCGAATGCAGGCATTAAGTCGTATCTATTTAGACAACATCCCAAGCATTCAGAGTTCGTGGGTTACGCAAGGTCCCGAGGTCGGTCAGGTGGCCCTCCAATTTGGGGCTAATGATCTCGGCAGCATCATGATCGAAGAAAACGTGGTGAGTAGTGCGGGAACCACGTTTCGGATGGGAGTCGAGGATATGCAGCGGCTGATCAGCGATTTGAGGTACGAACCGAAGGCGCGGGATAACTGGTATCGGTTGGTTGGGTAGCGGGTGGCGCACTTGCGCGCCAAGATAGGAACAGGGGCACACGAAGGAACGAAGGCACGAAGAGGCTAAGAGAGGTCCATGCCGGGAGTTCGTTCCCACTCTTTGGTGTCTTTGCGCCTTGGCGAGGATTTCCTTTTTCTTGGGAGTTAGACCTGATAATGCAAATCCGTGAACCACTCCCCCGTCTACTTCCTAGGTATTTTGGTGATGGCCAGCGCCATTACGTTCGCCGACGATCTTCATTGGCCTGAGTTTCGCGGACCGCGAGGGGACGGAGTTTCGATATCCACTGGGTTACCGGTTGAATTTGGCGAAACCAACCATTTGACCTGGAAAACCGCGATCCATGGCAAGGGTTGGTCATCGCCAGTGATTTGGGGCCGACAAATTTGGATGACCACGGCGACGGATGATGGTCATCAACTCTTTGCCGTCTGCGTTGACCGGGAAACTGGGGCCATTCTTCGGGATATTCCGTTGTTTGCGGTCGAAAAGCCGCAATTTGTCCACGAGTTCAATAGTCATGCGTCACCGACCCCCGCTTTGGATGACGGTCACGCATTCATTAGTTTTGGTGCCACGGGAACAGCGTGTTTGGACAGCGAGACGGGAAAGGTTTTGTGGGAGCGTCGCGACTTTGAGTGCAACCATTTTCGCGGGGCTGGTTCTTCGCCGATTCTGGGCAACGGACTGCTCTATCTCAACTTCGACGGCAGTGACCACCAATTTGCGGTCGCACTCGATCAAAAGACCGGCAAGACGGTTTGGCGAACCGAGCGCAGTGTTGATTTCAAGGACTTAACGCCGCAGGGAAAGCCGGAGGGCGATGGCGATTTTCGCAAGGCATTTGCTACCTCTCAGCTCGGCACATTTGGCGGTATCCATCAACTGATCAGTGAAGGATCAAAGGCCATTTACGCCTATGATCCGATGACGGGTAAGGAACTGTGGCAGATGGATGATCATACGACCCAGGCGGCGGGAACACGACCGGCCATAGGGCTGGGAATGGTGTTCATCCCGACGGGTTGGTCGGTGGGACAACTGGTAGCACTCAAGCCAGGAAAGTCTGGTGAGGTCGTCGACGCCAATTCGGAAGCCAAGACGGTCGGCCAGCTTCAACTCGTCTGGAAGAGCAAACGGAGCATCCCGAAGAAACCATCCCTGACCTTTTTCGAGGGATTGCTCTATGCCATTGATGATAATGGAGTCGCCACTTGTTGGGATGCGGCGACCGGAAAAGTCATTTGGAATGAACGGATTGGAGGGAATTACTCGGCATCCCCGCTCCTGGCGGATGGACATCTCTATTTTTGCAGTGAAGAAGGGAAAGTGACGGTGATCAAGGCGGGGCCTGAATTTAGGAAGGAAACGGAAACGAAATTCGATGCGGGATTCATGGCGTCGCCAGCGGTGAGTGGAAAGGCGCTTTACCTTAGGAGTCGGACGCACCTTTATCGGATTGAGAATTAGGGCGTGTTTTCAGATAGATTGCTGGCCTGGCGTTCGGGGACAGGCGAGGGAAAAACAGCGGGGTAGGCGTGGTTCGGACCGGCCCCGGCTCCACGGGGTGTCGCCCTACCGATATCATTTCGGGATGCCAAATGAGTTGGCTCAATATTGAATCCCCATCTTGACTCTAACCCCACGGCAAGTCGCCCCGCCGAACCAGATCAGAGAGTTCGCGAAATCAGTCGGCCACCCTTGGTTATGCAAGAATGCCGTTGATCACTTCTCCATAGACATCGGTGAGGCGCATGTCGCGACCGCTGTAGCGGTAGGTCAGATGGGTGTGGTCCATGCCCAACAGATGCAGCATGGTCGCGTGGAGATCGTGGATGGACACCTTGTTCTCGACGGCCTTGTACCCATACTCGTCCGTGGCACCAAAGACGGTGCCACCCCGGACTCCGCCGCCGGCCATCCACATGCTAAAGGCAAATGGGTTGTGGTCTCGTCCGTCACTGCCCTGGGCAAAGGGGGTGCGGCCAAATTCGCCGCTCCAGACAACCAGGGTGCTATCCAATAGTCCGCGTGACTTGAGATCGCGGAGCAGTCCGGCGATCGGTTGGTCGACAAAGCGGGCATTGGCTTCATGGCCACCACGTAAGTTACCATGCTGGTCCCATCGGTCACCTGCTCCATTGGGACAGGTTAATTCAATAAACCGGACACCACGCTCGACCAATCGACGTGCGACCAAACATTGAGTACCAAAGGTTCGCGTGCCTTCGACGGTGGAATTCAGTCCGTAAAGCTCACGAGTAGCGGGTGATTCCCCTTGAATTGCCATCAATTCTGGTACGGCCAATTGCATGCGAGCGGCCAGTTCGTAATTAGAAATGGCGCTTTCCAAGGCATCAACCTGACCATAGCGAGACAGCACGCCTTCATCCAATTGCCGCATCAAAGCCAGCTTGTGCTGTTGCAACTCCGGACGCGACTCGGTCGGCTGAACATTGGAAACAGCCTGCCCGTCTGGACGGAAGACAGACCCTTGGAAGGTTGCTGGTAAGAATCCGCTGTTGAAGTTGTCGAGACCGCCTGGAGGAATTAATCCCCCATTGAGCACGACGAAAGCCGGTAGATCGGCATTCTCACTGCCGAGACCGTAACCTGCCCAAGCGCCCATGCTGGGACGTCCCTGAAGTCCACTGCCTGTGTGAAGGAAATAGTTGGCGTTGGTGTGTTCGGAAAACTCGCTGGTCATCGACCGAATGATGGCGAGTTCATCGACGCATTGACCGACGTGAGGGAAGAGATCACTGACGGGAATGCCGCTTTGGCCGTACTGCTTAAAGCCCCAGGGAGACGCCAGGGTGGACCCATTGTTATTGAACTGGGTTGGCTCCATTTTCATACCAAACGGCTTTCCGTTTTCAGCGATCAGCCTCGGTTTTGGGTCAAAGGTATCCACCTGGGATGGACCGCCATCCATGTAGAGGAAAATGACATGTTTGGCCTTGCCGCCGTAATGACTGCGACGCGGTGCCAGCGGATTGGTGGGGGTGGTGCGCGGATCGCTGGAGGCTAAAGCACGTGCCGGAGCCACCAATCCATTCAATGCCACAGCACCGAAGCCGAGGGCGCATCGCGAAAGCATCTGTCGGCGACTGACGGGCCGGGGGGCAAACTGGCCGCAATGGTGGTGGGGCATATTAATTGATGTAAATGAACTCTTTGACATTGAACAGGACGTGCCCCAGATCGGCCCAGACCCGTGGGTCCCGCATTCCATCCCCTCCGTAGCTGGCGGACTGGTTCTGAAGGAACTCAGTGGCCATGGCCACTTCCTTATCCGTTGGGAGTCGCGAAAATGCGGTGCGATACATGTCCCGAACGCGGTCTCCGGTGGCGGCCCCAGGAGCCAAATGACGCGCCCAGACGGTGGCCTGCTCCACGACAAATGGATCGTTCATTAGAATAAGAGCCTGAGCCGGCACGTTGGACATATTTCGGCGTCCCATGGCGTTGAAGGGAATGGGGGTATCAAATGCCAGCATCATGGGATTTAGGAAATTACGGCGTATTTCCTGATAGATGCTGCGCCGTCCATCGCCATCCAAGGGGCCGCTCTCGCCCGGGCGTCCGCGTCCATCCATGAAGGGGGTCAGATAGACTCGGACGGGAGGTCCACCGGCTTTGAGGTTGATCCGCCCGGAAACGGAAAGCAGGGCATCGCGGATGGCTTCACCTTCCAAGCGACGCACATTCATCCGATGGAGTAGCACGTTTTGCGGATCGGATTCCTCCGCCATTGAATCCATGGGGCGACTCGACATCTGATAGGCGCGAGAGAGGACCAATTCCCGGATCAGTTGCTTGATCGACCAGCCTTGCTCATGGACGAACCGGTCGGCGAGGTAGTCCAATAGCTCCGGATGCGAGGGGCGCTCACCCAAGACGCCAAAGTTGTCTACGGTAGCGACCAAGCCACGTCCGAATAGGTGATACCAGACCCGGTTGACGATGACCCGACTGGTCAATGGGTTGGCCGGGTCGACGATTTGTTCGGCTAGTTGTAATCGTCCGCTGCCAGTGCTAATCGGGGGGCCATTGGTCCCGGCGATGGCTTCCAGGAAGCGGCGTGGGGCCAGTTCGCCCGGACGTCGGGACGAGCCGCGAATAAGAACGGCTTCATCCATCCCGCTTCCTTCAAACATCGCCGGGGCGGTAGCGGAATGGGGACGAACCTGAGCGAGCAACTTGGCTTGGTCCGCTAGAAGCGGTGTCGCCTCCCGGCTCAGTTGCTGCCGCTGAGGCGAGCCAGGCGGACAAATGAGGTCGAGGTGCCGAACCATCCAATCGGCGACTTCCAATTCAGGCATTGATAGCTCCGATCGATGCGACTCAGTGGCCATCTCCAGGGTTCGTTGAAATCCGTGGGTCAATCGATCGGCAGAATTGGCCCCATCAAACCAGTCGTCCAGCAGAGCAGTGCCCGGCAGAGGTGGCTGAACATCACTGGACACCACCTTGGCAATGGCCATCGGTTCATTGCCCATGGGACTGAACTCAACGTGCAGGCGGTGCCCCACGTAATCGTTTAGGTTTTGCTCGACCCAAGTCCATCGGTCGGATGGCGTCTGCCATTCATGCAGCAAAGCACCGTGCAGCGGTCCCACGACCATTAAATGCGAATCGACGACGGCATAGGCGTGAGCAGAGCCACGGACCAAATACCAGAGCTTGCCACGGTCCAAGCGGAACTCGGGTGACCGGAGGGTTTGTTCACCGCGTTCCCAGCCTCCCAGTCGGCCCGAATCACGATCGGCTCCTTGCACTGAAAGACCATTCCAAAAAGAACGTCGGTAGGCGGCTGGCAAGGTGCTGATTCCCTGCAACGGCTGTGCAGCGTTCAGTCCTGGGAGCGGTTCCCCGGCATGAACTGGACCAGAGGCGAAGCTGAATCCGTCCTGTAGCCAGGGAGTCGACACCGGTCGGGAATAATCCGCTATCACCGTAATGCTATTGGTATTCTCCGATTGAATAGAAGGATGAACCGATGGTTGGGCCAACGCAATCGCAAGCGGATGGCGGGAATCGGATCGAATGCGCTTCAATTCGCGCCACCAAGCCAGAACTTGTAGAGAGTCGTCGCCGGTCAGGGCGGGTTCTCCCAAAGGAAGTGGACTTTGCTGAATACATTCTGCAGCCCGAATCCATTGGGCCACATTCGTCAGACTCGCCTGCTGGGCCTTGAACACGGCGGAAAGGAGGGGTTCACGACTGGCTTTTTGGACCGGGTCTAGTTTTTCGGCAATTTGGCGGTGTGCTTCCAGCGACTCAAAGCGGACTTGGCGATAGCCGCTGCTGACGAGGTAACCGGTCATCCCGTAGTAATCACGTTGGGAGATGGCATCGAACTTGTGGTCATGGCAACGAGCACAACCGATGGTCACGGCAAGAAAGGCTTTGCCCATGACGTCGAGGCGATTGTCCAATCGATCCGCTTCGTCCTGGCGGATGTCGACCGGGGAATGGACTTCTTCGCCCAGGAACCAAAAACCGGTACCGAGGACTGATTCGTTGGCTCCGGTATCGGGGTTTAAGCGAGGTGTTATCAGATCGCCAGCCAAGTGTTCGCGCACCCATTGATTGTACCGGACATCCTGATTTAGCGACCGGATCACATAATCCCGGTACTGCCAGGCATTGGGGATGGCGGGGTCGAATTCATGGCCTCGGGTCTCGGCATAGCGAACGAGGTCGAGCCAATGACGAGCCCATCGTTCACCAAAGCGTGGCGAGGACAGCAATCGATCAACCACCGCTGCCCAGGCATGAGTGGAGTTATCGGCGATGAAGGCGTCGACCTCCGCTGGCGTTGGGGGAAGGCCGGTCAAATCGAAGGTCACCCGGCGGATCAGCGACTCCTTTCCCGCTGGCGCTGCGGGTTTCAGCCCGGCCTGCTGCAATCGTGCCCAAATGAAACGATCGGCCCCGGTCAAAGGCCACGATTCATCGGCGACTACGGGTGGAGTTTGGGCGACCACCGGCCTCCAGCACCAATGCTCGGCCTTGCGCTTTTCCAAATCGAATCCGGAGCGCTTGACGACCTTGACCTGCTCATCCGGCCAAGCCGCCCCGTTGCGGACCCACGTGGTTAGATCTTGAATCTGTGCTGGAGATAGCCGCGTCTTGGGCGGCATCTGCAAATCCGGATTGGTATAGGAAACCGCCTCAATCAGGAGGCTTTTTTCCGGAATCCCAACCACCATTGCGGGCCCGGTGTCTCCCCCTTTGAGAATATCGGAACGGACATCGAGGAACAGGTTGGCCTTCAGCTTTTCGCCGGAATGGCTATGGCAGTTATAGCATTGCTCAGCCAAGATTGGGCGAACCTTCCGCTCAAAAAACTCCAACTGTTCCGGAGTGAAATTGGACGCATGCGTGATGAACCGTACCAAGCAAAGACACGCGACCGTCCAGAGGATACGAAGATGTCGATACCCACTGACGGTTGTTTTTTGGGCGTTGGCGGTCATCCGAAAGAGGTCAAATCATTTGAGGGGTGGCCAAGCCAGCGGTAAGCCGTCCGTGCTGAGAATCTGGAACTCGTGGATACCACCCGCTTTGGGCTCCTCATAAGTCCAGACGATCTGTTTATCCGAGGTTACTTCCAGCAGCTTGACCTTCTGGTCCCCTGCCCCGTAACTCGTTATCACGGTATTTCCGTTTGGCAACCGTTGGGCTCCACATGGGTCCTTGAGCAGGGGGGATGGCAGGTCGGCGTTGATCAGATGCCAAACTACTTTTCCTGCCGAGTCGACTTCCAACACATGATTGCCATGGGTGCAGTTGATCAGGGTGTTTCCATTATCCAAACGAATGGCGGTAAAGGGCCAGCTTTCGGCGGGCTCATCCGGGGTCTTGAATTCCCAGACGATCTCGCCTTTGGGTGAGTATTCCCGAACAACCTTGTCCAATAATTGCGGTACCAAATAATTTCCATTGGCAAGCTTGCGGGTCATGCGGCTCTCCATGTGGTGGTTCGCGTTTTGGCACTTAATCGGCACCTCGGCGACAATTTTACCGGAAGGGTCCAGTTCCAGAATTCGGGGATGTTCGCCAGCTTCGGTGGTGACGATATTGCCGTTGGGCAGGAGCTGGGCGGTGTTGACTTCGGACTGTGTCCCTTCCCAAGTGAAATAGTTGGTGAATCCACCCCCTGCGATTCGCCCCACCAACGCCACCGCCCCATGCGGGTGCGAATCGCTCTTTGAAAGGGCGAGCAATAGGCGACCATTTGGTAGCACGTATCCGTCACGGGTGCTGGCTGGATAGGTCCAAAGCGTATGGCCGGTCCCATCAATCAATCGGGTCTCACTGCCAAAGGCCATGAAGGAATGGCTGGGATGATCCGCTTCCGCAGCCTTTAGCGGATGGAGCCCGAAGGCAACGGTCAGGACGGCCAGGGAAAGACCGCGAAGGCGGTGGGAAGACCAGAGTGAAGTCATCGCAGGAGAGTAGAAAAAGAAGGCGTTGCCGTCATGATGAAATTTGGGGTCGCATCCAGAGAAAAATGGAGGCCCGAACTGATCAGCGCTAGCGTCGATAGCTACCCATATGGAGCCATTTCCAGCGTGCCATGGAGGTATGCTATCGGGTTTTGGCCATTTCGCCCCACTGGAACCACCTTTCTCATTCTCACCATGACAATCTCTGCGTCACCTTTGGGGGCAGTGCCTCGCCGGATTGACCCAGTAACAAGTGCCCGGTAGACTCATTCAGTGAATTCGCTTCCGCGCAGGACGACGGACCGTTGCTGGCGCAAGTCGCGCATAGCGGGAATCGGCAAGCCTAGGCCGTGTTTTCAAAATCGGTTTTCCATCGGGACCTAGTTTGAGGCGTTCGTCGGCGTCCAGCGGGGCGGTGATGATCCAATTGCGATTCCAGTCAAAGATGAACAGGTGGTGGTCCAGGCTCTTGGGAAGCTTGTAGGGCGATTGCAATTGGGGATCGTACCGATAAATCGGTCCAGCCAAGGCAGTGGGACCTCCCGGCCCATTTAGCATGGGGAAGTCCTTCGACGGAACGTGTCCGTAGGACAGAAATGCCGGTTGTGCAGGGGGTAACGATTGAATCCCGGTGTTGTTTGGCGAGAGATTCTCTGGTGCTGTCGCTACTTCCGGTGGTCTGGAGTTTGTACCCGAAAAATTGAAATGGGGATAGGCCAGATTGCTCCCACAAAAATAGGGCCAGCCGAAATTGCCGGGACCGGTGGCCTGGTTGATTTCATCCATTCCAGCAGGACCGTGCTGTCTGCTCGGGAGCACGGCATCCGGGCCGGGTTCACCCCAGTAGAGGCGTTTCCCCACTCGATCCCAAGCCATTCGGTAAGGGTTGCGGACCCCCATCACAAAGATTTCGGGGCAAGTCTTTGGAGTTCCCGGCGGAAAAAGGTTCCCAGGCGGGATTGAATATCCTCCCCCGGGCAACGGCTTAAGCCGCAGAATCTTGCCGAGTAGCGAAGCGGAATTCGCCGCCGTTCGCTGGGCATCAAACGCTTGCCGGCCTGGACGTTCATCCAATGGAGAATAGCCATCACAGAGGAAGGGCATCGTATTGTCGCCCGTGGCGACGAATAGATTTCCGTCATCGTCGAACTCCAGCGCACCCGCCAAATGAAAAATCTGGTCTCGCTGGGTCTCCATCTCGATCACCGTGGTTTCGTGCTCGGTGTCAAGACGCCCGTAATGAAAGGAAAAACGGGAAACCCGTGTATGGCCGATTCGATGTCCATTCCGATTCAGTGTTTTGGGTAGGGAACGATGCAGGTAAACCCAACCGTTGGTGGCAAATCCCGGGTCCAACGCCAACCCATTCAAGCCTTCCTCCCCTATCGAGCACACCGGAATGAAGGCCGCGATCGATGTGGTGTGGGTTGATGAATCCCACCATTTGACTGCACCTCCGCGCTCGATGAACAGAAAGCTCCCGTTTTCGGTCAGGGCCAGTGACATGGGTTCGCCCCATCCGCTACCCATGCCAGCTCGGGCCGGTTGGTTGGTAACAAGGACGTTTACTCGAAAACCGGACCCTTCATTCGTCAGTCCTGACGCCCGGCCTACGGCGATCCAAAGCACTGTCAGGAAGCAGAATGCGGGTAGCGTTTGGAGTCTTGCCATGGCCGTTGGATGTTCTTGCCGTCATCCGCATCAGACGCAAATCCAAAAGGCGGCGATTGTCTCAGTAACCGCCACCTATGATTGAGATTTCGACGTGGGATTGGGTCTTCTGT
>CAILNN010000161.1 GCA_903835555.1 uncultured Verrucomicrobiota bacterium | reverse complement strand
GGCGCATGCCGAGGGCAACGGACGTGAAGGCGGAGAATTCAAATGATTCGTGGTTGGATAAAGGCCTCCATGCCGTGGGGACAGCGTCCAAGAGGGCCTATCAAGCGGCCCTGGATGCGATCGACTGGCTTCGGCGGCTATTCATGGGCGAGGAGCCTGAGAGCTCTGGGTCTCAATCCCCATCCTCTTATTGGAGAGGAACCCTGCGTGGCTTCAGTGCTGGCGTCTTGATTCTTTCCGCTGCGGCCACCGCGTACCTGTTGTGGCAGTCCGGTCGTAAAATTCGACAGAAGGGGGAGTTGCTCGTCGCAAAAGTAATTCCTGCCGCGCCCGATCTACAGGACGAGGCCGTCCTCGCCAGCCAACTGCCTGAGAATGAATGGCTACAATTGGCGCACGGGTGTATGGAAAAGGGGGATTTTCGGCTGGCTCTCCGGGCCTTTTTTCTGGCAACGCTGGCGCATCTCGCCCACCGGGAAATGGTCACTTTGGCCCGCTCTAAGTCCAACCGGGACTATTTGACGGAGATTCGTCGCCGGGGACGCCACCTCCCCGTGCTCCAGGCTTCGTTCGCGGAAAACGTGCTCACTTTTGAACGTTCGTGGTATGGCTTCCACGAAGTAACCGTCGACATCTTGAATCAGTTCAAGGCTAACCTTGAACGAATGCGCTCATGCTAAGGAAATGGCTCATCCGCAGCATCGCCTTGGCGATCGTCGCTCTCTTGTTCGGGGGCATCATTGGACTTTTTAATCTACGATTTAACCAAGGGGACGTTTTCCCTCCCTATTCTTCACTTCGGGCGGACCCTCTAGGAGTCAGCATTCTCTATGAATCATGGATTCGCTTGCCAGCACACTCCGCACGGCAGGATTATTCCCCTGAATTGAAATCCGATGAAGGCAGCGGGAAAGCGTTGTTAATCCTGGGTGCCGACCTGCCTCAACTCCGTTTTTCAAATCGAGCCGAATCCGAGACCTTTAGGCTGTTTTTGGAGACTGGCGGAGTTATCCTCCTGGGCCAGGAGGTCCACCGATCGGACAGTCTCAAAGAGGAGAACACCGGCAAACGTGACTCCAAGAACCGGAAGTCGGGGGCGGACAAGTCGTCGGGTTCACCCCACGATTCCCCGCAGGCGGAGGACCGTCAAACCAATCCGCCTGCAAAAAAAGACGGTAGCGATATCGCCCCGGCAATGAACAATCTCCAGGGCGAACGGCTCGTCGAGCTCTGGAATTTTGAGGTTAGCCATCGGCCACTGGCCATTGGCAATCAAGGGCAATCGATATCAGTTCAAGCGACCAACGCCTCTTCGACCCAGACGCTGCCCCCGTTGACGGTTCATGACGGATGGTATCTCACGGCGTTGACCAATGCCTGGCATCCGCTGTTCCTCGCCCGTGGCCTTCCCGTGGTCATGGAACGCAAGGTGGGTCGCGGGCGAATCGTAATCATGACGGAGTCCTACTGGCTCAGCAACGAGGCCATGCAACAGGATCGGAATAGCGTGTTCTTGGCTTATCTTTTACGGGATGTGCGGGAGTTGATTTTCGACGAATCCCATTTGGGCATTGTCTCCAATCCCGGCATCGCTGACTTGATTCGCAAGTACGGTCTCCACGGCCTCGTCATCAGCTTGTTCGTCTTGGCGGCTCTTTTCATTTGGCGCAATTCCGTGAGTTTGATTCCTCCATTATCCGATGACACTTGGGATGGTGCGAGCAAGCGGGTAATGGGTCGCGATTCAGGCGCTGCTTTTGCCAATCTCCTTCGCCGGTCCGTCCCCTCATCTGATTTGGTCGCCGTTTGCGTTGCCAATTGGCGCGAAACAAAGTCATTGTCCGGTCAATCGTCCGGCACGATCCAACAAGTAGAGGCAATCCTGAAGACCGGTGCCGCTGTTGGAAGTGAGCCTGAATCCAAACGTCGACCCGTTGAAGTTTATCGGGCAATTTCCATCTGTCTAAAGCGCCATCGAAAGTGAGTCATCTGTCTCATTCGTTACATCCATGAACCAACAACTCGACCAGGTTAAAGAAGTTCTAGCACGGGCTCGTGTGGAAATTGGCAAGGTCATCATCGGTCAGGAAGAGGTGATTGACCGCTCGCTGATAGCCATCTTCACCGGCCAGCATGCCTTGGTCGAAGGAGTCCCAGGCGTGGCAAAGACGCTTCTCGTCCGAACTCTCGCCCGGGTGCTTGGCTGCGAATTCTCCCGCATCCAATTCACTCCCGACCTGATGCCAGCCGATATCGTCGGGACCAATGTCTTCAACCTGCGAGACAACGAATTCACCCTCATTCGTGGGCCTGTTTTCACCAGCTTCTTGTTGGCCGATGAAATCAATCGGGCACCCGCCAAGACCCAGTCCGCCCTATTACAAGCCATGCAAGAGCGTCAGGTCACTATCGATCGCGAGACCCATATCTTGTCGCCCAACTTCACCGTTTTTGCCACCCAGAATCCGGTCGAGTACGAGGGAACCTACCCGCTGCCAGAAGCGCAAAAGGACCGATTCATGCTCAAGATCACCATGTCCCCGCCCAATCGGGAGCAGGAATTGATTTTGGCGAGGCGGATGTTGGGACGTGAATCCCCCGAGGCTGTTCTTCAATCCGGGACAATTACACCGGTCATTACCAGCGAAGCTCTAGCGAGACTCCGACCGGAATTGGAAGGGATTGCCATTCGGGATGAATTGGTCGCCTATATCGTCGATTTGGTCAGAGCTTCCCGAAATCATGAGGGGATTCTGGTCGGTGCCGGGCCGCGGGCAACACAATCGTTGCTCCTCGCGTCCCGAGCGTTTGCCGCCCTCGCTGGACGCGATTTTGTGACTCCAGACGATGTTCGGACAATGTGCGTTCCGATTCTTGAACACAGGCTGGTGCTTCGCCCGGAATTTGAAATCGAGGGTATCTCGGTGCGGGAACTAATCGAAAAGTTGATGCAGGAAGTAGCCGTTCCTCGCTGAAGGAAACTGTCGAATGTTCGTTCCCAGCTCCAGACTTCTCTACTCGGTGGCGGCGGTGTTGGTCCCATTTGCCACCGTTGTTGGACTCGTTCCGTCCCAAGCGGCTTTTTGTTTTCTCATCATCAGTTTACTGGTTGCGGCGGTCATCCTCGATATGGCGCGAGGATTTGATTCCCTGGAGGGTGTGACCGTTCTTTGCCCGCCCACGGTCCGGTTGGTCAAAGACCGGAAAGGCACCATACCACTCATCGTACGTCAACCGCAGCCCGCCGATCGGGAAATTGTCGTTGGGCTGGCCATGCCCGCTGAATTCAATTCAGGCGATGAACTTCGTCGGGTGCGAATTCCCGGCGAAAATCAGCCTTCTCAATTGAACTGGGAATGTGTCGGAACCAAGCGAGGCCGATTTCCGCTGCTCGCATGCTACCTGGAAGCATTCTCTCCTTGGGGATTTTGGGCGGTTCGCACCCGCGCGGAACTGAAGAGTGAATTGCGGGTGTACCCGGACTTGCGGACCGACCGCCGTCAGGTTTCAGCCTTGTTCCTTCAGCGGGGTGCCTTGGGGACCCGAATCCGCCGTCAAGCGGGCAAAGGACGCGAATTTGAAAAACTCCGGGAGTACGTGCCTTCGGATACGTTTGAGGACATCCACTGGAAAGCCACAGCGAAACGCGGAAGACCCGTGACCAAGGTATTTCAAATCGAGCGAACTCAGGAAATCTATGTCATCGTCGATGGCTCGCGATTGAGCGCTCGTCAGGTCGAAGCGGCGTCCAATGATGGACCCAATAAAAAAGCCAACATCCTGGAGCGCTATGTCAATGCCGCCTTGGTTTTGTGCTGGGCCGCTGAGCGACAAGGCGATCGTTTTGGGCTGATCACCTTTGCCGACAAGGTCTATGATTTTATTCGCGCACGAAATGGTCCGGCGCACTTTGCCGTTTGTCGTGAATCCATTCACACTCTGCAGCCCAAGTTGGTGGCACCGGATTTTGAAGAACTGTTTGCCTTTGTCCGGCTCCGACTCCGACAGCGTTCCTTGATTGTTCTGCTGACCGCTCTGGATGATCCACTCCTCGGCGAATCATTTGTCCGACATCTTCACGTGTTGAGCCGTCAGCATCTGGTCCTGGTCTGCCTGATGCAACCTCCAGGAATTGGTCCGTTGTTCAGCGGGCCGGAGGTGCAATCGACGGACGATATCTATGAGCGATTGGCAGGACATCTACGATGGAAACGATTGATGGAAGTCGGGGTTTCCGTTCGTCGTGAGGGTGCCCTGTTTTCCCTGATGGACAACGAAAGACTCAGTGCCCAGGTCGTATCGCAATATCTGGAGGCCCGGCAACGTCAACTCCTGTAAGCCATGATCATCGATCTGCCGAGATTTATCGCTGCGGAACAACCCTACTGGGATGAGTTGCGGTCCATCCTGGACGCCATCGACGCCGATCCCAATCGACCGATGGGACTTCAGCAATCCGCACGCTTTCATTACCTCTACGAGCGTTCCGCTTCGGACCTTGCCCGCTTGGGGACCTTCGCATCAGAGCCGGAGACCCGCCAACATCTGGAGTCGCTGGTGGGCAGGGCCTATGCGGAGATTCATGAATCGCGACGTGGCACCGGGCGAATACGTCCCTTTTATTGGTTCTTTGTCGTTTTCCCCGAGACGTTTCGACGGCATTTTCGAGCTTTTCTGCTGTCCGTCACCATCACACTGGTGGGGGCTGCCTTTGGCGGATTTGCCATTGCCCTCGATCCATCCGCAAAGGAGGTCCTGATGCCATTTTCCTATCTTCAACAGTCGCCAGAAGAACGAGTGGCTACCGAGGAAAATGTATCGCGCAATCAACCGATGGGCGAGCGAGCGTCTTTTTCTGCCTTCTTGATGACTCATAATACCCGGGTGTCCGTGCTCACCATGGCTTTGGGAGTCACTTGGGCTGCGGGCACGATTCTGATGCTTTTTATCAATGGAGTCATGGTCGGCGCAGTTGCTGTCGATTATGTTCGAGCTGGTCAAACCTCATTCCTTTTGGGATGGCTCCTGCCTCATGGATCCTTCGAGATTCCAGCCATCTTGATCGCAGGTCAGGCGGGCCTTCTGCTGGGGCGAACCTTAATAGGAACTGGCAGTCGTAAATCCTTGTCCAGTCGTCTCCGATCGGTGGCTGATGATTTGGTCACCCTGATTTTCGGAGTCGCGATTCTCCTGGTCTGGGCGGGATTTGTGGAATCGTTTTTCTCCCAATACCATCAGCCGGTAATTCCGTATTCAATTAAGATTCTATTTGGATCAGTTGAATTGGTCGCGTTGACCGTTTTTCTCTGGAAATCCGGCACTCGATCCAGCCCGGCGAAGATCACGGAGGCCGGGCGATGAACGCGGCGCGGGTCAGTTCGCTGGTCATTCGAACGCCAGAAGGCGTTCAATTTAGCTACTGGATTGCCAGTCCGGTTGCGCGTTGCTTTGCCTGGGCGATTGATTTCGCCTGCATCGGAGCGGCGTTTTCCCTCGCCAAGATACTGGCGGCACCGTTCAGCTTCATGTCGCGAGATGTCGCGGTTGCCATCCAACTTCTCGCCTTGTTCGCCCTGCCCATCGCTTACGGCTTCCTATGTGAATGGCATTTTCGCGGTCAGACTCTCGGAAAGCGAATACTGCGCCTCCGCGTCATGGATGCCGAGGGGCTCCAATTGCAGTGGAACCAAGTCATCCTGCGAAATCTCTTGCGAGCCGTGGATATGCTTCCCGGACTTTATTTGATCGGGGGGGTGACCTCGTGGTTCAGTCCTCTCAGCCAGCGACTAGGCGATATCGCCGCTAATACGGTGGTCATTCACCTGTTGAAGTCCGAAGCCCCGCGCTGGAACGAGCTGGAAGCAACCAGATTCAATTCGCTCCGAAAATTCCCCCATTTGGAAGCCCGCCTGCGCCAGCACGTGTCGCCCCTCGAAATCAGTGTTGCCTTGAGGGCCATCCTGCGGCGGGACGAATTTGAGCCCGCCTCCCGTCACAAGCTCTATGCGCTTTTGGCCACCCATTTTCGCTCGTTGGTGGAATTCCCGCCGGAAGTAGTCGAAAGCATCAGCGACGAACAATTCCTCCGAAACCTGCTCGATTGCCTGCTCCGTACCAGCTCACCCACAAAGGAGACCCGCCACGGCTCGAACTGAACCCCTATCCATCTAGTGTCGTGTTTCCCAAATAGCTTACAGTTTGCCGCGAGGGATTTTCGGCTCCCGCGAGGCGACGAGCGACGAGCATACCCGCAGTGGTCTGTGAGGAGCGAGCAACGAAGCGGGAGCCGAAAAGAACTGCGGCCCTGCGGGTTGCGCCTAAAATGCCCCTGGGCTTCGTTGCTCGTCGGTCACAGACCGCTGGCGGGTATGCTCCCTCCTCGCGCCTCGCCCT
>CAILNN010000160.1 GCA_903835555.1 uncultured Verrucomicrobiota bacterium | reverse complement strand
CGAGCGAGGCACGAGCGATACCACCGGGTCGATCGATTCCATTATTTCCGCATCCTGAAGGGATGCAAGCGTATCTATCCTGACACCTTTCAAACATCTGGAGTGTCGGGCAATCTTGCCAATGCTCACCCAGAGTCGAAATTGTGGGTGCTGGCATCCAGCCGGGGTGCGCAGCCTGCTTTTCCAATGATCCGGTGGTGTCGCTGCGCTCAACCACCGGCTACCCGTTGGGAAGCCTCCGGCTTCTTCGTGAGGACAACAATACTAACAAAGTAGAACTAGTTCTTCGGTACTCCCCAGCCCCAAAGGGGCGGCATGCGATAGCCCAGGGTAGCTCGCCCTGGGTCCGCCGCCCTCAAGAATTTTCAGCACTCCAAGGGCAAAATCTGGATGAGCACCCGTCCACCAAGCCCGACGCGAACGAATTTCACATTTCCTTTTCACGCAGTGCCCTAATACCCCTGCAAACTGCTGATTCTCAAAGCATAACCGTTACCAAAGAAAATTTCTGACCAGCGATACTATTTGTCCGCAGAAAGCGCTATTGGGATCAGACAGCCACGGTATCAGACCTCTTCTGATCCAGGCTGAAGCAAGAAGCAATCAATCCGTTCAAACCATGAAAAATACAGGCATGAAATACAAATGGAGCGTGATGGCAACCGTGCACCTTGTGCGGCTCTGGGCGCTGACGGGCATCCAGAGGTCGTTGGCCGCATCGTTCTTGGCATTAGCGATCGTGTTCGCACAACCCGAACCGGCTTTCGGCCAGGATTTGCCAGATACAGCCACTCCGGGTTCTGCGATTTGGACTGGGGAATCCATGATTACGTGGGGAGGCTACAAAGGTAGTCTGCCCATCGCTGTTGATGGGGGATGGTCGTTAAACCCGGTTACGGGGGGCTGGACCCGTCTGCCCAGTGGTGCTCCCCTCTCGCCACGAATCGACCAAGTCGCGATTTGGACCGGAAAGGAAATGATCCTCTGGAGCGGCGACAATGCCCTCGGGGGATATTTTAATGATGGGGCCCGATACGACCCCTCCTTGCAGTCTTGGAAGCCCATCAGCAGCAGCCTGGCACCGACAGGACGTCAACAAGCAAGTGCGGTCTGGACAGGCTCTCGAATGCTGGTTTATGGAGGATTCAACGAGAATCTTCCCGCACCCTTTCTTGCCGATGGTCGTCAATATGACCCCATTGCCGATGCTTGGAGCCCGATGTCCATGTTCGGAGCCCCCTCGCCGCGTCGTGGCCACAGGGCTGTTTGGACCGGAGAGGAAATGATTATCTGGGGAGGCTACAACGGTATATCCGGCTTGAATGATGGTGCTCGGTACAACCCGTCAACGGATACTTGGCGATCGACCACGCTCTCAAATGCCCCCAGCCCACGCGATAACTTTACTGCTGTATGGACCGGGAGCGAAATGATCGTCTGGGGAGGGAATGGCCTCGGCCAAGCCAAGTTCGCCGATGGTGCCCGATACAATCCGGCGACCGACAGTTGGACACCGGTGAGCAATCAAGGGGCGCCGACTCCCCGGAGTTCCCACACCGCCGTATGGACCGGAAAGGAAATGATCGTTTGGGGAGGATCGACAGGTCCGGGCGATGGATTTCAGATCCTCAATGACGGTGCCGCCTACAATCCGGCCACGGATACCTGGCGTCCACTTTCGAACGTAGGAGCACCTTCGGTGCGCTACGCGCATTTCGCCATCTGGACCGGCAGTCAAATGCTCATTTGGGGCGGCGGCAACCTTGTTGACGTCTGGACCACGGCAACCGGCGGCGGAGCCTACGATCCGGTGGCCGATAAATGGACGCCAATCACGGATACCCTCAACCGGCCCCCGCAAATCATCAGCCAGCCCGGAAACGAATTTGTGATTGCCGGTGGCGACGCGGTTTTCAGCGTCGTAGCTACCGGTGCCAACCCTCTCAACTACCAATGGCTGTTCGGAAGCAATGCCATATCCGGAGCAACGTCATCAGCCTTTCAATTGACAAACGCCCAACCATCCAACGTCGGCGAATACAGTGTTATTGTGAGTAACTCATTTGGAACCATCATAAGTAGTGTTGGCATTTTATCGGTTGTTTCCAACACCCCGAAAAACCTGCCAATTGAGGCTATTCAATATGAAAGTGCGGTTAAATCTGAATCGAGCCTCCTATCCTTTTACACATTCAATAACGCAACTTCTGAAGATCTTCTCGGGAACGGTTCAGGTACCGTAACTGGGTCTGCCAACTTTGGTTTGGGGTTTGCAGGAGGACCCGATTTGTCGCTGGCATTGGATGGAGGTGGTTGGGTGAATGTTGGTACGGTTCCGTCTCTTAACTTCCCAGGTGGTTCGGGCACAATCGATTTGTGGTTGAGGGCGCTCTGGAGCGAAATCCCCTATAATCCCGCCATCGTCGCAAGCAGGAACGACGACCTATCCCCGGTAAACTACAGCATCCACATGGGTAAGGCAAAAGATCGAATCTATTTCTGGAATGGCAACGCTGCTCCCTATATCTCTTTGCCAGAGAATGCAGGAACCAATTGGCATCATCTAGGGGTCATATTTGACAATGGCGCGTGGACCGTCGTTTGGGACGGCGTGAATTTAGGCACCCGCGCTCTATATCCAACTGGGAATCTTGATCCGATTCAATTGGGAGCATCCAATCCGAGCGGCACGGAATTGTGGGTGGGAAACTTGGACGAAGTTGCATTTTACGGCACGCCTCTCGACCCGACCAACATTTATTCACACTTTATAGGTGCCACCTCGGTCTCCCCACCGGTCATCATCCAGCAGCCTGCGGACCAAATCGTAATCGAGGGTCAGCCTGTGTCGTTCGCCGTCGTCGCCCAAGGGGCCAATCCTCTGGTTTATCAATGGATGTTTGGAACCAATGCTATCTTGGGGGCAACAAATTCCGTCTACTCGTTGGCCAGCGCTCAATTAGGTGACTCCGGGCGGTACAGCGTGATGGTGAGCAATGCTTATGGCACTGTCACCCGCATCGTTGCTTCGCTCACCGTTATGCCAGGGGTGCCGCCGACAATTTCCAGCCAGCCTCAAAGCCAGACGTTGGAATCGGGGGATGCGGTAGCCATCTCCGTGAGTGCCGCCGGTTCGGATCCATTGACCATCCAATGGCTCAAAGATGGGAAAGTGGTGCCCGGTGCCACCAACCTCAACTTTTCCATTTCCAGCGCCCAATTTACGGATGCCGGGCTATACGATGTCACTGTCAGCAACGCTTTTGGGGTGGCAAGCGCTTCCGCCGAATTGATCGTGACTCCGCCCGGGGCTACAGACAGTTGGACACCGGTAAACTCGGGGTCTAGCAATGACCTTTTATCTGTCGCCGGGAGCCCCGGCACGATCGTGGCTGTCGG
>CAILNN010000159.1 GCA_903835555.1 uncultured Verrucomicrobiota bacterium | reverse complement strand
AGGCCCCATCGGCTCGGGCAATAGGACATGGGCGGGCAATTCGTTGCGTCGTCCCCGAAGGTACTCCAGAGCACAACCGGCGTGTGGCGTATTCACCCCGCCGCTGAAAAGGCGGCCCGTCTGCATCATTTGATGCCCGGTGTCGTGGACCGCCGGAGCGGTGTGAAAGCAACTGCGGACCAGTGAGAATTTGTCCGCCAACTTGGCGTGCAGCGGGAGAATTTCCGAAATCTGGAGGTCGGGATTTTTGGTGCGTATTGCCTTGAACGGCCCCCGGATTTCCGAAGGGGCATCCGGCTTCATGTCAAAGGTGTCCAGTTGGCTGGGTGCCCCAAGATTGAAGATCATGATTACCGAGCGTTCATCATTCCCGGGAGGAGCCGCCCCGGCCGCTTGAAGAGCCGCCAGATTGGATAGGGACAGTCCAAGAGCACCCAACGTTCCGACTTGCAGGAAGTCACGGCGCCTCATGCCGTCGCATGTTGTGGTGGAGCCTTCCCCGGTGACCTGGATCATGGTGTTAAGCGGTTAAGTGCCCAGACAATCAAACTCCGTGGAAAGCCAAGACGGCGAACCGTTGACACGGTTTTGATCACCTAGGAACTGTCATCCATTAGCTGCGGAAGGCTGCTCTGGGTCAAGCTTCAGGATCGGCACCAAAGCAGGGGATTTAACCCGCAGATCCGCAAAACTCATCGGAAAGCTTGTCTCAATCCATGTCCCGCCGCTTCAAAGCGTTTCATTCGGATTCATTTATTCCATGAACGATGCCCATGACTGGTATGAAGTCCGCCCCTTTGGGGCTGAGACAAGTTTGAGGGCCAAAGGCCCGCTTCCATACCAGCCTAGGCCAACGGCCTAGGTTGTCGGATGAATTGGATGACAGAGGGCTGAAGGCCCGGACCAAATCCTGGACGACTTCAGATTACCGCAAATCGTTGCTCTTCGGAATTCGCCCTTAAACGGGAACATTCAGATTTTAACCGGAGATTCCTTCAAATCTTCCATGCACTCATATTTTCTTTAATATGTGTTCATCTGCGTAAATCTGCGGTTAAAAATCACCGCCTCAGGACCGGGATAACGCGGCCCGTTCAAACCCCACCGGCGGCGGGTTTCTTGGATTCGCCTTTGGCCAGGGCGACCAGGTAGTCGCGATTCATCCGGGCGATGAAGTCCAGGCTGATCGACTTGGGACAAACGGCCTCGCAGGAACCGGTGACCGTGCAGGCTCCGAAACCCTCTTCGTCCATTTGATCGACCATCGCCTTGACGCGACGGAACCGTTCTGGCTGGCCTTGCGGCAGCAGTCCCAGGTGCGACACCTTCGCCGAGACAAACAACATGGCGCTGGCGTTCTTGCAGGCGGCTACACAGGCTCCGCAGCCAATGCATTGAGCTGCATCCATGGCCAAATCGGAATTCTCCTTGGGGACGGGAATCGAATTGGCATCAGGTGCACTGCCAGTCCGGACGCTGATAAAGCCTCCCTTTTGCTGGATGCGATCAAATGCCTTGCGGTCGACGACCAGGTCTTTGACCAGCGGAAACGCCTTGGCGCGGAATGGCTCCACGACGATTTGGTCGCCGTCCTTGAAGCTGCGCATGTAGGTCTGGCAGGTCGCCACGCCTTTGTGCGGTCCATGCGGTTTGCCGTTGATGACCAGGGAACAGGTTCCGCAGATGCCTTCCCGACAGTCATGGTCAAAGGCAATCGGTTCCTCCGAACGCGACGCCAGTGATTCGTTCACGACGTCGAGCATCTCGAGGAACGACATGTTCGGGTTCAGATCGGGAGACTCGTACGTGACAAACTTGCCGGAAGTGTTCCGGTTTTTCTGTCGCCAGACTTTCAACTGCACTTTCATGGATGAAATCGATGGGTTGGGTTTGGAGGTGACGGGCGATGAAAAGCCGAAGGTTTTGTCCGGCTTCACCAGCCAATCGGAGCAACGCCTATTTGTAAGAGCGGGTGCTCATCTTGATCTCTTCGTACTTCAATTCTTCCCGATTCAATATCGGCTTACGATCGGGACCGGCGTACTCCCAGGCGGCCACGTGGGCGAAATGGGTATCGTCGCGTTTGACATCGCCCGGATTGACCAGGCCGTTGCGCACTTCCGGATCTTCCTTGGTATACTGGAATTCCTCGCGGAAATGGCCGCCGCAGCTTTCCTCACGTTCCAGGGCATCGCGGCACATGAGTTCGCCGAGCTCAATGAAATCCTCGACGCGACCGGCGGATTCCAAGGCTTGATTCCATTCGGCTGCCTCGCCCAGAACGGAAAGGTTCTTGCGATATTCCTCACGGAGATTGCCCAGCAAGCCGAGCGCTTTCTCCAGGCCGGCCCGATTCCGGGCCATGCCGCAATAGTCCCACATGATTTTTCCCAGTTCCTTGTGGAAACTGCTGGGCGTGCGCTTGCCCTTTCCCCCAAGGTACCGCTGAATGCGCTTCTGAACGTCACCTTCGGCCTCGGCAAAAGCGGCGTGGCTAACCGGAGGTCGCTTGGCGGGGGCTTGGCCAGCGAGGTAGTTGGAAATGGTGGCGGGCAAAACGAAATACCCGTCAGACAGCCCCTGCATCAAGGCGGAGGCACCCAATCGATTGGCCCCGTGGTCAGAGAAATTGGCTTCGCCGAGGACAAAGAGCCCGGGAAGATTGCTCATCAGATTATAGTCCACCCAGAGCCCACCCATGGTGTAATGGACAGCCGGATAGATACGCATCGGGGCTTTGTAGGCGTCTTCGTCCGTAATCTCATGGTACATGGCAAACAGATTGCCGTACCGCTCCCGAATCTTGTCCTCCCCCAATCGGTTAATGGACTCGGCGAAATCGAGATACACACCCAACCCGGTCGCACCAACACCCCGACCTTCATCGCAGACCGTCTTGGCCGCACGCGAAGCCACGTCGCGCGGCGCCAAGTTACCGAACGCCCCATACATCCGTTCCAGGAAGTAATCGCGCTCGCCCTCCGGGATTTCCGCCGGTGCGCGCTTATCACCCACTTTGGCCGGAGCCCAAATGCGCCCGTCATTTCGCAGCGATTCAGACATCAAGGTCAGTTTGCTCTGGTAATCGCCGCTGACCGGGATGCAGGTGGGATGAATCTGGGTGAAGCAAGGGTTCCCAAAGCAGGCCCCCCGACGGTAGGCGCGCCATATCGCCGTCACATTCGATCCACGTGCATAGGTGGACAGATTGAAAACGTTGCCATAGCCACCGGTGGCCAACACCACGGCATCGGCGGTGTGACGGGTCAATTCTCCGGTCTGGAGGTTTCGAACCACGATTCCCTTCGCCTGGCCGTCGACCACCACCAAATCCAGCATCTCCGAATGGGTATTCAGCTTAACCCCGCCATTCGCGACATTTCGGGACAAGGCGGAATAAGCTCCCAGCAGCAATTGCTGTCCGGTCTGGCCACGGGCGTAAAAGGTTCGGCTGACCTGGGCACCGCCGAAGGAACGGTTATCGAGCAGCCCACCATATTCACGGGCAAAGGGCACCCCTTGAGCGGCGCACTGGTCGATGATATGGACCGAAACCTCCGCCAACCGATGGACATTGGCTTCGCGTGACCGGAAATCGCCACCTTTGATGGTATCGTAGAAAAGCCGGTGTACGGAATCGCCGTCGTTCTGGTAGTTCTTGGCGGCATTGATGCCACCTTGGGCCGCGACCGAGTGAGCGCGGCGGGGGCTATCGTGGAAAACGAAGTTGTGAACGTCGTAGCCCAACTCCGCAAGCGTCGCGGCTGCCGAGGCACCGGCCAAACCGGCTCCCACAACGATCACCTTGTATTTCCGCTTGTTGGCAGGATTGATCAGCTTCGAGCTGAACTTGTGATTCTCCCATTTCGTGGCGAGAGGGCCCGATGGGACATTGGAATTGAGGATAGCCATGGACTATTTCGAGGGAGAATGGCTGGTCGGAGAAACGTGGGCGGGCTTGCCGGAAGTCCGGACTTCATTGACATAATCCGATCCCCGACCGAGGAGGACAGATACCGGAATGGACGCATAGCCGACAAAAATGACCACTGATAATACCCGGGCCAAGGCGGCGATGCGTGGCCACCACGCGTAGCTGCGCAGACCGAGCGATTGGAACATCGAAGCAACTCCGTGACCCAGGTGGATGGAGAGCAGGCCGACCGACAAGAGGTAGAAGCCCGAGACCACGGGAATCTTAAAGCCCAAGACGATCATGGCGAAAATGTCGTGATACCCGGTCTTCGGCTCAACCAGACCATCAAAGTCCATCGCTTCCCCGGCAAACACCTGGTAGCCATTCACTTGAGGAAGCGTGAGGGTGTAATGGAGCAGGTGATAAACGATAAAGGATGCAACAATCAGTCCCGACCAAATCATCGTGCGTGCGGCGAGAGTGGAACCTTGAGCGGACAGGCCCCCTGAATAACCAATCGGCCGAGCCGCCCGGTTGCTGATCGTCAGACTGATGGCGGCGGCTATATGGAGTCCCACCATCACCAGCAGCCCAATCCGCGACGTCCATAGGATTTCCGGTGTCGTTTGGAGGAAGTGGCCGTAGGCATTGATGTAGGTGGGGGCAAGAAAAAACTGGAGATTGCCCGCCATGTGCCCAAGGACAAAAAGCAGCATGGCTCCGCCCGACAAGGCCATGATGTATTTCTTGCCTAGGGACGACTGCCAAATTTTCAGAAGCAAAATCATGATTGGAACGCCACCGGACAACCGCGCCCGGAAAACTACCCGGGAGAGCTAAAGTCCTATCGCGTCTATCGTCAATCCATCAGAAATAGGTATAAGCTTCACTAAGTCGATGGTTGAGCGGATGAATTTAGCCCCTCAAACGCAGAATATGCCCTAAATCCGGTATCGAATCGGGGCTATCTGTTCCTGAACGGTCCACCAGTAACGCTTGCCAACCGGCTTCGGTCGGCCCCAGAAAATCTTCCGCCTCGGAGTCACCTACATGCAAAATTTTCCCGGAATCGATACCCCAGCGCTTCTGGGCTACCTGAAAAACCACCGGGTTCGGCTTGTGAAATCCGACGGCTGACGAAACAACAATATCCTCAAAAAAAGTGTCCAACCGCAGTTCCTTCAGCAGTGGAATGAGCCGTTCATCCCAGTTGGACAGCACAGTCAAACGGAATCCCCTGGACTTCAAGGTTTCCAGTGTATCCCGGACCTCCGGGAAGACTCGCCACACCTCCGGACGGGTAAACCGGTGCCAGATCGACTCAAAAACCACGTCGGCTAGGTCTGCGGGTAGCGCCTCGGCAAAGGTACGTCGCACCAAATCTGCCCATGCTCCCCGACTGTAGTCGAAGCCGCCCGGCAGTTTCCGAACCGTACGCCAGGCGGCGAAGAATTGGCGATTCAGCATCTCCGGGTCGAGTTCGGGCAATCCGGCGGCGTGGGCCGCATCGGCATAGACGACACCCACACTCGGCCACGGTTCGATCAGGGTGCCGCCGACATCCAAGCTAATCACGGTGGGCAAACGGGTCATGAAAAAGGGTGGTCGAAGAACGTTTCCAACTATCAGCGGACCTGCGGTCGGCCTATTATTGGCGCTCCGCGCAATGGTGAATGAAATTTGATGTCTAAATCCCGGTGGCAGTATCCAGATGAAATCCGCTACATCGGTGGCATGACGATGAATCCTAACCTACTTCCGCCACGAGCGGAAATGCTTCGGGCTTTGATGGAACAGGACAGCAGTTGCGATGGGCTCTTCTATGCCGGCGTGACGTCCACCTTGATTTTT
>CAILNN010000158.1 GCA_903835555.1 uncultured Verrucomicrobiota bacterium | reverse complement strand
GGCAAGGACAAACCGGCCAACCCATTCGGTGAGGCCAAGGTGGAATTGCTGACCGCCGACGGCGGTGAACCCAAATTGCCCACCACCTTTGTCGACTATGAGGAAGACCCTCGCGAGTACCATCTAAGCACCATTCAAGCTGTTCTTCGTACCCACACCCGGGTGACCGATCTCTACAGCAATCGGATTGACCAGTTGCGCGAACAAGTCCGACTTACCGTTGAGGCCGTCAAGGAACGCGAGGAATGGGAACTGATCAATCATCCCCATTTTGGGTTGCTCAAGGAAGTGGCTCCCAATCAGCGCATCAAGACTCGCAAAGGCACGCCTACGCCGGACGATTTCGATGAATTGCTCTCGTTGGTTTGGAAGAAGCCAGCTTTTTTCCTGGCGCATCCCAAGGCCGTTGCAGCCTTTGGTCGCGAGGCCACCCGCCGCGGCGTCCCTCCGCCCACAGTCACCCTTTTTGGTTCTCCCTTCATCACTTGGCGTGGAGTCCCGCTTATTCCGAGTGACAAACTTTCCGTCGATGACAATGGAATTACCAGCATCCTGCTCCTGAGGGTCGGAGAGTCTCAGCAGGGAGTGGTCGGGTTGCAAAAGACCGGTGTCACCGGTGAGGTCGAGCCCGGCCTTTCCGTCCGGTATATGGGTACCAATGAGTCGTCCATCGCCTCGCATCTGGTGACCCGCTACTTCTCGGCTGCGGTACTCACCGAAGACGCCATCGCCCGCCTCGATAACGTCTCAGTGCGTCATTACCATGAGTACGTCTGATGCGGCAGGAGTGCCCGCCATCAACCCCTCGGGAGCTCCCCCTTCGGCTTTGTCGGGCGATCCCTTTCAAACAGACTTGATTATCCAACTGATGAAGGAGGCCGTAGCGGGCTCTTCGACGGTCGGACCATCTCCAAGCGGACTCCCTGCCAGTCTCCCAACTGGCCTTCCTTCCGGAAGTTTGCCGACGTCCCTCCTTCCATCGGCCAGTATTCCGGGTTTGCAAACAGGCAGGTTGGATGAATCTGGACTCGCTGGCGGCTACCCGCGCGCAACGACTCAGACCCATCCGCCGGTTCATCCCTTATTGTCTCCAACCCATCCGCCATCCCAACGCTCAGCATTCAACTCCCGGCCCCTGTCTGGTGGTCACGACCCGGAGGGCAGTGAGGCCTACGCCTTTGGCGAACCGCGCTGTAATGGGAATGCGTTCTCAGGGGTACCAAACCGTGCCTTGTCACCCGGTGACAAACACGCCAACTCCGATGTTCATTCGCGAGGCGCTCTCCCAACCCCGGCTTCTTTCGATTCGTCTAGCATCGGTGCCGAGCCCGAATTCTATTTTCTTCGCGGCCCTTCACCAAAGCCATTACCAGCGAGTGCGGTCCATCCGTCGACCGTTGCATCGTCTCCGTCACTGCTGGATATCGACTCCATTCGGCGCGACTTTCCCGCCTTGAATCAAAAGGTCCACGGAAAACCGTTGGTCTGGCTTGATAATGCGGCTACCACCCACAAGCCAAAGCGGGTGATCGATGCCACTTCGGAATTCTACGGGAGGCATAATTCCAACATCCATCGAGCCGCGCACGCCCTCGCCGCGCGGTCCACGGAATTATTCGAAAACGGACGCGAGAAAGTTCGGGAGTTCCTCGGCGCTGCGTCCGCTCAGGAGATTATCTTCGTCCGGGGGACCACCGAGGCAATCAATCTCGTCGCCCAAAGCTACGGGCGTCAACAGATCAAATCTCGTGATGAAATCCTGCTAACTGGCCTCGAACACCACGCCAACATCGTTCCTTGGCAGTTGCTTTCCCAGCAAACCGGTGCCGTCATTCGGGTGATTCCGCTCAATGACCGTGGCGAATTGAATCTGGAGGAGTTTCCCCGCCTGCTCAACCAGAGGACTCGGATCGTCTCCGTGGCCCACGTCTCCAACGCCTTGGGAACGGTCAACCCGGTCGAGCACATCATCGCAATGGCTCATGCCCAAGGCGTTCCTGTTCTCGTGGATGGAGCTCAATCCACTCCCCACCTGCCAGTGAATGTCCAGGCATTGGACGCCGACTTTTTCGCCTTCTCCGGGCATAAAGTGTTTGGCCCCACCGGCATCGGTGCCCTCTACGGCAAGGCTGCTTTATTGGAACAAATGCCCCCATGGCAGGGCGGCGGTCACATGATCCGCGATGTCACGTTCGAGAAGACGGTCTACCAATCGGCCCCGGAGAAGTTTGAAGCCGGTACTCCCGATATCGCCGGTGTAGTCGGACTCGCCGCCGCCATTGACTACCTGTTTGACTTGGGTATCCCGGCCATCGCCGCCTACGAACATCAATTGCTGGAGTACGCCACCGAACAATTGCACTCCATCCCCGGCCTTCGGCTGATCGGGACGGCCTTGAACAAAGCCAGTGTATTATCGTTCGTCATTCCGGGTAAAACCCCGCAGAATATCGCCCGGCACCTCGACCAGCACGGAATAGCCGTGCGGGCCGGACATCACTGTGCCCAACCCGCCGTACGTCATTTCGGCCTGGAAGCCACCGTCCGCGCCTCCCTCGCATTCTACAACAACCACGCCGACGTCGAAGCCCTGGTCTCCGCCTTGCGCCGACTATAAAGAGTCCTTCTGGCCTTATTTGAGTTCAGACTTGGATGTCGTCTAATGTCAAATTCAAACCCCAACGGGGTTTTACAACAAAGCCCAGGGTTGGCCCGGTCTTATGGGCCTACCCTGGGTTAGGGTTGGAAAAATCATCCAACCCCAAAGGGGTTGCGCTCAGAACCCGACTGAATTCATGGTTATGAACCCAGCTCAATGTCGCGGCCATGGTCACCCTAAAGGTGCCGAATTCAATCGCTGTCGCAATTCCCCCGGTGAAACGATGGTGACCGTTAAACCCTCGTAAACCCGCTCATACCCCGGACCGCTCAGTCGGCACACAACCTAGTTCTTCCCACTGGTTTAATATTGTCGGAATGCTTTTAGCCCCCGAGCTTCAAACGCATCGGGACTCCATTTGCACTCAATGGCATCGACGTCGTTCCGTCCGCGAGGAATCACGCAGTCTACTTCCCGTTGTTGTTTGTCCCGCCAGTAATGGATTCGTCCTGTCCGTCCCATAGGACCCATAGCTCTCCCCCCGGGATTCCCCTTGCTCAATTTCAGGACCCGTCCACCTTAACCCATGAAACTCCGCTGGACCGTCCTGCTAATATCACTGCTCCTGGTCTTGGGCTGGGCACTGACCGCCTGTAAAACCGTTCCCCGCCAATCCGACCACGCAATCGCTTTCCGCGCCATCCTCGCCGAAAAAGCGTCCGAACCAACCGTAATCGCTGGATCGGACACCGAACGGTTGGCCATCGACCGATTGAAACATTTTCTCGGCCAATGGAGCGCCGAAAGCATTCGAACCAACACCCTCCAGGTCTACGCACCCGATGCCTGGCTGAATGACACCCTCAAGACCGTTCGTGGGGCAACCAACATCCAAACCTATTTCCTCCGTACCACGCAAAACGCCGTCTCCCTGACCGTTCAGTTTGACGATGTCACGCGCAGCGGCGACGGACTCTACTACTTTCGCTGGGTAATGGATAATCAACTCAAGTCTGTAGCCAAAGGCCAAACCATCCGGACGTTGGGCATTTCCGTCATCCGTTTCGACGCCCAAGGCCGCGTCCTCATCCATCAAGACTATTGGGACAGCGCAGCCGGCCTCTTTGATCATATCCCCGTTGTCGGCTACGGCATTCGCGCCATCAAAGCCCGCCTTTAAGACCAAACAATCCTCTTTCGTATCTTACAAACCCAAAAGGATTGCGAATCAAAGTCCCGCGAGTGCGGGATTGGCCCGTTTTCGGGCCAATCCTGGGTATAGGTTTAACAGTTTTCAACCCCAACGCGGTTGTGCACGGGTGCCGACCAAAACCGTGGCGCACTTATATCGAGACCAAAATGAGGGCTTACTTGCCAACCCCGAAACCTTCTTGACCGCACCCCTACTTTTTCCGTATCCGGTAAAACTTGCTGCTCGCAGCTGTCCCGATACCGATGTTTACCGTGGCAATTCCATTGGTTGTGCCTGGGTTGGCCGTGACCGGGGTCCAGAGGGAAGAGTTCAGGACGCCGTCCGACTGTTCCACGACATCATCGTCTTTAGCGTACCATTTGATTTGGACCTGGCCCAATGAAATGCCGCTCAAACCGGTAACCTGCATCACCGGATGATTGATGGCGTCCGCCGCATTCAGGCACTTGGTCCACATTCGCGCGAATGATTCCGCCGACCGGAACAAAACGCTCAAGTCGGCATTGGCAACCCCAACATTCTTAAGGTCCTGTAGAAAATCCGGGATTAAGCCGTAGTGGGCCACGCCTTCAAAATTGATATCCCATTGTTTGTACAAGGTTTCACAACGCGTCAAAGGGATATTGTTTCCGAACTGGGCTTGATAATTGTCCCAGACCGCCGCTGCCCGTTCATATCGAGCCTTAAGGTCGGTGGTATTGACCTCCTGAGGAAGCGGACCTTCCTGATCGACCCGCGATTCGTAGATGGCGCGTCCGATTGTTTCTTCGTCACTACCAGTGTCCCAGCCGTGGATACCCTCAAGTAGTCCCAAAGCATAGCGGGCCACTCGCCCTTTATCTGGATAGCTATCGTGTAGGGCATTGGAAATCTGTTGCAGCTCGATCTTCAGACCGTTGATGTCGAGGCTTAAGTCTGAAACTAGATCGTGGAGGTAATAGTAAATGCGGACGGCTGCGAAAAAATCACCCTGCTCCTTATTATAAGCATATCCGAGTTCAATCCGCGGCGCGTTCTTCTCCCTGTCCGGATCGATGGCGCGCCCGACGAAGACGGGGGTCTGAAGGGGGCGACCGTATTGAGTCGTATAGAGAACGCCGTTTTCTTGAGCCAAAATTTGGTTACGACGAATGCTTTGCGGGTCCTTGCCCAGGGCAAAGGACCCCTGCGGACCAAATCGGGGTCCAGGAATGGCGATGATCCCATCCGCATCGGTGCCAAAAGCGACTCCCTGGCCATGCATCGACTCCACACCGTACAGGAAATTTTGAGCAAAGGTCTTGGAAGTTCCGGCGGCATCGTTGGGCACAGTCGATTGGGTGTAATTCTGGCCCACACTGCTATCGTCGAAAGCCTTTGAAGCGCTGTTCTCCCATCCCACCCCGTAAAGCCCTCCCAGATCACGAACCGCCTCGAAGTGGTCAAAGGTCCTGCTATTCTCGCCTCGGTCGATGTCCATTTCTCGCGGACTGTTGTGACCCGAATTCAACGGGTATTTGACTGGATTCTGCGTCGCAATTTCGACCACTTGACCGACCATTTCTTCGGACATGTGGTCGATGTCGATCATCATTCCCCGCTTCATCATTTCCTTGATCGCGAAACGCCCCAGCGGAGTGAGTCCCTTCGCGTTCTTATGCCCAAACTCCCATCCTGGGACATTGCTTTGGTTATATGGGGGATAGTGGTTGTTGATCGGTAAGATATCGGACGGAATTCCATCATTGCTCAATTCGACCCCCAATTCGGGCAAGAGAGTTGTCCCCAGAATCGCCACCGGGATCAGCCCAGCCCCCACTGCGGCACCACTCCCGGGTGGTAAGCCGAATCCGCTCAGAATGACATCCATAATCGGCAGGACAAACGGGGCGATGAAAGGACCGGCGATCCCAGCCTCCTCAATCAGTTTTACCTGTTTGGTGTAATCCAATGTCGACAAATAGAGCGTCAGATTGTCCTGCGGTGTTCCCGGCTGAATCTGAAATGCTTCCCCATTCAAGAAGCGATTGGCGATATTGAGCATATCTCCGGTGATGGCTGTCCCTCCGAAGGAGTTGTTCACCAGATGAACAGGGAAGATATACCGAAGCCCTTTGTCGTAGAGTCGTTGAATTTCGTTTCGCACGAGGTTTCGATCGTCGCTGCTGGGAAGGACGTCGGGGTCCCCCGGATGCCATTGAGACCGCAGCGGCGCGGGAGGGGTCTATCCACCTGCAACCAGTTGACTTGGAAGGTGAAGCATGGGCCGACGAGCGTCTGATGGAACATATCCTCTCCAATCTACTGAGCAATGCCGTCAAATTTTCCCCAGTCGGCTCCCCTGTGACTTTCAGGGTTAGACGACACGGCAATTTCGCCGAGTTCCTGATTGAAGACCAGGGGGTTGGGATTCCCCTCGAGGACCAAGGACACCTTTTTACCGCGTTTCATCGCGGTACCAATGTCGGGCAGGTTTCCGGTAGCGGCCTTGGGTTGGTGATCGTCAAGCGATGCGTGGACTTGCATGGCGGGACCATTTCCTTTGAAAGTACCCTGGGGCAGGGAACACGGTTCGCCGTGACATTGCCTTTATTTGGCGAAGTCAGCCACCGGTTTCTTGAAACGTTACCGTCCATACCCTCTGCATGAAGACAATTCTAGTCATTGAAGACGATTCACAAACCAGGGAGAACTTGGCGATCATTCTCGAAATGGAAGGTTATCATGTCGTCCAGGGAGTCGACGGAGCGGAAGGAGTGGACCTAGCCAGAAGGGAGAATCCCGACCTCATCCTATGTGATGTCATGATGCCTCGGTTGGACGGCCATGGCGTCCTTCGGGAATTGCGCAAGGCACCCGGCACCCAGGGAACTCCATTCATTTTCTTAACCGCCCGTGGCGAACGAACCGATCAACGTCACGGAATGAATCTCGGGGCGGACGATTACCTGTGCAAACCGATTGAGGCGCTCCCGCGCGGGAATAAAGATAGATAGGTCGAATAGGTCCTATTGGTCCTATTCTTCCCCACTACCTCCGAAAAGCCGACCTCTCCGCCAATTCCGCCAGCGGCATGCCCTGAAGCCCCAAAAACTCCGGTGTCTCCAATCGATGACGCCCCTGGAGCGGTACCCGTACCAAATGCTTCAATTCCGGTAAATTTGCCGACCAAAGCATGCCATTAAAAAACTCAACCGCGTCAAACTGGGTCTTATAAAGGGCCGTTTCCGTGTAGCAAGTGCCGACATAAAGATGCTGATAGCCAGTCCTCGACATGAGTTCCACGGCGGACGTCATCAAGCCCATCCCAAGATGCCGCCATTCAGGGGCGGAATGATAGAACGCGTAGTAATAGTAGGCGACGGCAGGTGGCTCCAGATACATCAAGGCCACCGCAAGTTCCCGGCCCGATTCTCTTTCGGTCAGGCGTAGAAGATGGCTGACCACCGGTGCCGCCATTAGGCGATCCAGTCGTTCCCGGCTCATGACGCCTGGACCAAAGCTGTTATCCGCCCAAGCCTGCCACCGTTCCCGGTCGCCGGTCTTTTCGGGCCATTGTAACCGTGGCACCAACTCCAGATCGATCCCAGACAACTTCCGCAGCACCCGCCGATTCTCAGAGGTCGGTTGCCACCCTGGCAGTGGCACCCGAACGTTGCGCACCAAATAGAACCGGTCCAACTGCGGGGAACTGGGCAGGAAACCCGCTTGAAAGGCCGTCGCCGGTGTCTCTCCAGCCTCCAGAAAAGCCCAAACCGCGTACGGATACACGTAATTCACCGGGTCTGGAACCGCCTCGGAAAACAAGAGTCTCATGGACGCGAGCTGGATCCCGCGCTAAACGATTCCAAGGGAAATACGGATTCGGCACCCAGGTAAACCCGTGGCAGCCGTGACCTCCATCCCACCAGGACATCGTAGCTGACGCTTTTCTTGAGTGCCGCTACATCATGTACCGTGATTTCTTGCTCCCCTTGGTACCCCTGAATCACCACTTCCGAGCCGATATTTGCACTGGGAATATCGGTCAGATCAACCATGAAGGCATCCATCGCCACACCGCCCACCAGCGGTGCCCGCAGGCCGCCAACCAAGACCACACCTTCATTTCGCACGCGCGGAAAGCCGTCCCCATAACCAAGCGGAACGACCCCAATCCGACGCCGCCCTTCGGCACAGTACCTCATTCCGTAGCCCACGGTATCACCGGGTTCCAACCGCTGGATGGCGGAAATGCGCGACTTCACGGTAAGAACAGGTTTTAGGCCCTCCAAGCGGCGACAAACCTTGGATGGATAGACCCCCAGGGCCAGAAGCCCTATCCGCACCATGTCAAAATGAGCTCCAGGTAAATCCAGGAAACCCCCGCTATTGCAGAGATGCCGAATCGCCGGGCGAATTCCAGCATCGTTCAATGACGATAATACGACCTGGAATCGGGCTATTTGTTCGTTGGCAAACGTCTTATCGGATTCATCACTTTGGGCAAAATGGCTGAGAACGCCCGCCCATTCCAGATGCCTCAGTCGTGCCAGTGCGGGTATCCATCGACTCGCCTCGCGCCACGAAAAGCCAAAACGATTCATGCCCGTGTTGACCTTCAGGTGAACCGGTAGTCGTCGTCCCAGCCGGTCTGCCAGATCGTCCCACGCTTCGGCCAGGACCATCGAACCGATGCACGGCGTCAATTGACGCTCCGGAAGCCACGGCAGTTCCTCCAAGGTGCGTTCGCCCAGCAACAAAATGGGGGCGGTTATTCCCGCATCACGCAGACTAAACGCCTCGGTCAAGGTATAGGTGGCCAAATGATCGGCCCCGTTTGCAAGTGCAACCTGAGCTGCCCGCACGGCTCCCTGCCCGTAGGCCTCATCCTTCACCACATAGAGCAGTCGAACAGGGGAGGGGAGGTCTCGCCGAATGATGCGAAAATTCTCGGCCAGGCGCTCCAGATCAATTTCTACCCACGCCGGGCGTATCGGGAGCCCACCTCCCCTAGGCCACGTCGCAGCCTCCGTTCGCGGTATCCAACTTGCCACAGTTTCGTGTTCGATCGTGCTCATGGATTTCCCGGAGGCCAAAGGGATTCTCCGACATCAGTGCGAAAGTAACTACCCACAGAGCGCAATCGGCGAATATTGAAGTAAGCCGTTGAAATCGCCTCATCAAGACTGGGGCGGACAGCCGTGACATCGGCCAATCGATGCCCCGTTGCCTCCAGTCCGCCGTCGTCGCCTGGTGCCACTTCCTGCCACCAGATATCACAGGTCGGTTTGCCATCGACCCAAATCGGGACCCGAGGGCCGGTTAGTTGTGTAAATGGATAGCCGTAACCCGCGAGGGTCAAACTACAGCCGAAATTGGCCCCGGGTTGCCAAATCGGCCTAAGCGGCTGGTCTCGGGCGCACTGAATCAATGTGCCAGCCAAATTTGCCAACATCTGAAAGATCATCGGTCCACTGGTGACGCCCAATCGCACATTGTATTCGAGTACATGCCATCGATCGTCGTGGCGCATGGCCGTGACCTGCACCGGCCCATGGTAACCCGAAGCACGAAACCACGGCCTAAGCGGCCATAGCAATTCTCGGGCGAGCCCATACTTATCATCCGAATCTTGCTCGACCAAGCCGCCGAGCGGGGCACCCGCCACGATGCCCAGGTTCCCGTCAAACGCCCGCTTGTATTCTTGATTGGTGACCAACGAATAAACTTCGCCACCGCTGACCAACGCGATATGGCCCGCCTCCCGCCTGCCCAGATATTCCTGGAGAAAGATGCCTTCCGAGTCGTTTAATCGGGAGAGCCAAGCCAGCGTATCTCCCATCGACTCGCAGATGATGGTGTGAATCGGGCTGGTCGGCGAGCAAAGCGGATTCTTGATCACCCATGCCCCACCTTCCCGTCGGACTAGCAGTTCTGCCTCGGCCCGCGTCGGAACCAGCACGGAACGGGCAAACGGAATCCCGTGCCGTCCGCATAGTGCCCGGGCAAAATCCCGTTCGCGCTCCAATCGAAGCGCTTCTCCCGTCGGGCTAAGGATCGGAGGCCTAAGCGAAAGAAATTCATCTGACCACGGTTTGAGTGCCCATTCAATCGACATCGGCACCACCACATCCGGTCGATAACTTCGGACCAGTTCACACGGATTCGGCAATTCCGCCGCAGTTACGACGTCCCCTTCCAGTTGTGGACCATAATGCCCGTAATCGCGGGTCAGGTAGGTGACAGTTTCGACACCCACCGCGCGCAGGCAACGCGCTGCCGCCTGGGCAAAGACCCCGATTCCCATCACCAAAGCGCGGGGCTTTTCATTTGTTTCCATCGCGGAATTCATCAACCAAGATTGACGCTAGGCGGGTCCCGTCCATTTGGAAAGCAACGGATGAACCCGACAAACCATTCGGTTCCCGCTTGTCGTCCGGGCGGGAAAACGGGAAGTTCCCCTCCCGTGGAATCGCTGTGCTATCGCGTCGGCAACAATCTCGATTTGGATGCCGTGCTCGAATTGTATGAGGCCTCGACCTTGGGAGAGCGCCGTCCGGTCCACGATCGGGACCGCATGGCCGCGATGATCCGCAACGCCAACCTGGTGGTCACTGCCTGGGACGGCGATTTATTGGTCGGTATCGCCCGATCGGTGACCGATTTCGCCTACTGCACCTACCTGAGTGACTTGGCCGTTCGCCAGTCGCACCAACGGCATGGAATTGGTCGGGAGCTGATCCGCCGAACCCGTGAGCTGGGTGGCGAGGCAACGGTAATCCTGCTCAGCGCTCCGGCTGCTACTGGATACTATCCCCGTCTCGGTCTCACTCAACACCTCTCGGCCTGGACGCTCCGACCTTCCTGCCCGCTGAAATAGGTCGTTCCCCGTAATCTCGTGTGAGTCGGCGCACCCTATTGGTCCGACTGGTTCGCCTATTTCGCGGCGGGCCAATTGCCGATGACCGCCTCGCGGTCAGCGGTCTTCAAGACCATCCACACATCAAATTTCCCGGGATTATTCGTCGCGGTTGTGTGGACGTAGCGCCAACTGCTTCCAGCGAATTCGCCCGCAACCTCGGCGGAAACTCCATCGATAAAGATGGGCAATTGGAGAGCCGACAAATCCGGGTCATCGTGAAGATCGGAAAAGGCGAAACCGTCCATGGACAGGAACTGACGCCGTTCGCCGGGCAGCGGGACGGCATTGGTTAATGCGTCGATTTGGAATACGTCGCGGAGTGTGTCCACACTCACATGGTCCACCTTTGGGTTCTTATAGAACCGGTTGGTCGGATCGAATGTCGTCCCCCCAAGTTCATACACCAGCGTATTGGTTACCGGATCGATACGGAGCGGATTCCGGGAAATAACATGTTCCGGCGGATAGAATCCAAAATGGGCTCGGTAAGCTTCAATGGCTTCTACGATCAGGTCGCGCTGGGTCCGTCCGGCTTCGATCATGATCGGCCACGCTGCTTGGACATCCTGCTTCAATCTCCACTGCAAATATGCCTGCCAACCGCCATACCCTGCAACGCCTACGACAGCAACGGCGATCAGGACCAACAGCGATTCCTTTAGGTTGAGCTCGCGACGTGGACGTCGAGTGCCTGAATAGTTCTCGGACATACGGTGTGAGTGAGAAATTCGATCCAGTTCAAGCTGCGGGAAAGCAAAAACAGTCGAAATTCCGCGTCGAAACCCCGGGCAATCCGTCGTCCATCCACCACCAACACGCCAACGCGCATGAATACAGTCGGCCTCCATTTTCCTGTCTCCTAAATCAGTCTATCGCATGGGTTCCTCAAATCGATTGCCGCCCTCGTGAAGCCATCCCAACCCCTGGCTGCACTCTCCCGGCAATTGATTCCGGTATCGCATCGATCGTTACGATAGCGCTTGCACTTTTCCCTCGGATATTCAGGTTGCCATACTCAGAGGGGCGGAGCTAACTTTTGAGAGGAGCTGGTTACCTGGCGCAGGCACTGGAAGAAGAATCCATAGCCCCGTTGGAGGGGGATCAAGCTTGTGAATTACTCATGAGTTCATCATGAACCCAATCGAGCACATCCTCCGAGCCAATGAACAACCGTCGAGTTGGTTTTTTGTTCGGGCCTGGATTCCCGCCCGTACGTCGCGCTACTCGTGGAAACGGGTGCTCTTATCGTCTTTGGCTCACGCGTCCGTGTTCATCCCATTGGTTTGGGCGTTATCGTATGCTTTCGCTCTCATAATGGAGCGCGGGAATAGCGGGATAATGGTCCAGATAGCCCGCTGGCTTTTTTTCCCTGAGGCAGAGGCGATGGCCATCTGGGTCGTTTGGTGGTTTGTGATATCTCGTTTCTGCTGGAACCGACGGGCAGCGGGCTTGATGGCCAGCAAAGGCGAACCTGAGTTCACGCCTCTTGCTCCTCGACGTAATTTATGGTTGGCCAAATTACTTGGCCCGCCCCTTACGTTATTCATCGTCATGATTCTACCTTGGATGATATTCTACGCCATTGAGGACATCCGTGGGGCCTGGGCGTGGAACCGCATGGAATCGCGGCTAAGAGCGTCGGGAGTGTGTTATCAACTCAACTGTATAGTTCCGCCTCCTGCGAAAGACGAGGAGAACTTCTTTGCCACACCATTCTGGCATAATTTTGAATATCGAACGGAGCCAAACCCGTATGGGGTGGGTGTTTATCCCATCTGGAAAGTCACGAACAGGTATACCCATCTATTCCATCTACCAAAACTTCTATCAGAAACGCGCGGGTCAGCCAGCCAGAAATCGACGACTGCATCGAAAAACATGGTCCATAAGGTACGGGAGCCGCACCCAACCGATGGTCGGGTCGATTTGTCCGAATGGGCTGCTGCCTTTCGGGATTCC
>CAILNN010000157.1 GCA_903835555.1 uncultured Verrucomicrobiota bacterium | reverse complement strand
CGCCGACGGCAGCATCAACGTCTACGTCAAGCAGGAGCAATCCATGCTTCGCCGTGAGCAACAACGCCTTTGCAAGAACTTGGACGGTCTCCGTACCATTGAGTCCCAGCCGGACGCCATGTTCATCGTCGACATCAAGCGCGAGCACAATGCCGTCGCCGAAGCCCGCCGCCTGAAGATTCCGTTGGTCGCCATTGTCGATACCAACTGCGATCCCGATTTGGTGGATTACCCGATCGTTGGCAACGACGACGCCATCCGCGCTGTCCGGTTGATCTTGAACACGGTCACCGAAGTCATCCGCAATGCGAAGGCAGAATACGACTCCCGCCGAAGCCGCAAGAGCGGCGACCAAGGGCAGGCTCCAGTCCCTGCGCCACAACCGGTTGAAATCGTTCCGATTGCTGCTGCGGAACCAGCAGCACCAGCCGCTGAAGCTCCGGTGGCCTGAGTAAGCCGTTTTTCTGGAATGCCGTTGGTGGGTTAATCAGCCACGGCATTCCTCTCCTTTCACCACACTCTACATCATCTCATGGCTGAAATTACTCCCGCATTGGTAGGCAGGTTGCGCGAAATGACCAACGCCGGTCTCATGGACTGCAAGAACGCCTTGGTTGCGACCAACGGCGACCTTGACCTGGCCGTCGACGTGCTGCGCAAGAAGGGTGCCGCGAGCGCCGCCAAAAAAGCCGATCGCGAAGCCAAGGAAGGCCTGATCGCTCACGCCGTTCTGCAAGGCGGCAAGGTCGGCGCGATCGTCGAAATCAATTGCGAAACCGACTTCGTCGCCCGCAATGACTCGTTCAAGGCTTTCGCCAGCGATATCGCCGCCCGAGTGGCCGCCAATCCGGCTGCCGACCTGGAGGCCGACCGCATCGCCGCCGTGGCCAGGATTGGCGAAAACATCCAAATCCGCCGCCATGCCCGCCTGGAAGTTCCCGGCAATGGCTTGGTGGCTGCCTACATCCACACCGGAGGCAAGGTCGGCGTTTTGGTTGAGGTCGCTGCTGAAAAGGCGGAGACCGTCCAGAACGAAGACTTTAAGCAAATCGTCCGCGACATCACCCTGCAAATTGCGGCTGCAAGCCCGGTGGCTATCAGTCGCGCCAGTGTTCCGGCGGCGGTGATTGAAAAGGAAAAGGAAATTGCCTCCCAAAGCGATGCCATCAAAGGCAAGCCTGCGGTGGCCGTCGCCAAGATCATCGAAGGCAAGTTGGCCAAGTTCTTCGAGACCTCCTGCTTGCTCGAACAAGGCTTCGTCAAAAACCCCGACCTCAAGGTCGAGGCTCATTTGGCCGCCATCAGCAAGGCGCTGGGCGACCATATCGAAGTCCGCAAGTTCCTGCGCTTCCAAGTCGGCGAAGCTATTTAACAATGTGCACCCACCGGGCCATCCGCCCGGCGGTTTTCATCAAGTATGTTTTTGGGGCAATCATCTAGATTGCCCTTTTTTCGTGGCGTCCATGAGAACCAGAGTGGACGAGGCTTCCGGGCAGAGTTCCCCGTAGTCGCCGCTCGTGAGGCGGCGCTAACTCTACGGGGCTTAAGCCCGTTCTCGGGCAGATCGGCGGGTCTTAGGCCTTGGGGACTGACTATTCGGGCGATGGCCTTGGAGAGGTGTGTTGGGTTACGGCTTCTTTTCCCGCCTGGCTGCTCGGGAACGGGTTATGGCCTCGTAGGATCAGCGTCGACTCACGGCTACGGGGTTCGGGGCTCCGCTTTCGCAGTTGGTCGACAGCGAATTTTGATGTCGGATTTCCGTGACTGGCGGCCATTACTTGGTTGATGACTGACCATGAGCTGCTGCGACGGTATGTCGACGAAGGTTCTCCCAGGGCCTTTGGAGACTTGGTTCAGCGCCATTTGGGCCTTGTTTTGGGTGCAGCCCGTCGCCAGTTGACGGTCCCTCATCTGGCAGAGGATGTCGCCCAACGTGTGTTCACCCTGTTGGCGGCCAAGGCATCGCGTTTGAACAAAAACGTGATTCTCAGTGGATGGCTCTATCGAGTCACTTGCCGACTCGTTGCTGAGACCAACCGTAGTGAATACCGCCGCCAGCGACGAGAATTTGAATCCATGGCCATGAACCCGGAAACGTCCCCCGATGAAACGTGGTGCCAAATTTCCCATTTACTGGACGAGGCCATGGGAACCTTGCCCCAACGGGATCGGGATGCCGTGGTGCTGCGCTACTTTGAAAACCGGAGCCTTCGAGAGGTAGGTACCGCCCTTGGGGCGAGCGACGATGCGGCGCAAAAACGGATCGGACGTGCCATGGACCGTTTACGCCAGTTCTTTGACCGTCATGGCCATTCCGTGAGTGTCGGAGCGCTTGCATCGGCTATCGGCGCCGGCGCGCTCGAAACAACCACACCTGCGGCGGCTGCGTCGATTGCCGGAATTGCGCTGGCGGGCGGCGCAGCGAAAACCGCCAGTGTATTAACCCTTTTTACCATGACACACCTAAAATCCATCCTCATCGGCGGAGCCAGTTTTATAACGGCCGCCGCCCTCACCGTTCAGCAACTCAACATCAACCGGCTGCACCGGGAAATTCGCCAACTCAGGTCTGAACAGGCGGAAGTTGCCGTAGCACCCGTGGTTCCCGCGAGCACCCATGTGGAGACCCACGTCGATCCAGAGATATTGCGATTGCGCGGAGAGGTCGCCGCATTACAGAAGTTGAAGCCGATGCTGGTTCGAATGAGGGATGAGATCACACGGCTCGAAACCGAACTCACCGCAGCTAAACACGCCGCCGCAGTGGCGACTCGGGAGGCCGAGCCACAACCTATTGATCCGGCTCGGGAAATCATGAAGAAGCGCGGCATCGCCAAGATGATTTACGTCAAGCAACTGGTGCTCGGAATTCACTCATTCGCTGATAAAAATGGTGGCCAAATTCCGAAAACTCTGACGGAAGCTTTGGCGGAATTGACGAGCGATCAGTCTCCTGGCGAACCTAATGAATCGCCCGATCCCTCCGACCTGTCGCTCGATCATTACGAACTGGTTCAGCAAGGAAACCTCCGGGACAACCAGAATCCCTCACAAACGATCGCCATTCGGGAAAGATCGGAATTTGGCATGCAACATCCCGATGGCAGTTTCCATCGTTGCTACGGATTCCTCGACGGTCATTCTGAGATTCATCGATTCGAGACCAGCGATTTCGCTTCGTGGGAACAGGAGCGCATGGGTACGCGGCGGACGGGAACAGGCGGATTGGGGCAATAGGCCCTTGCCCCGTAGCCGTCCGACATGAGTCGACGCTGATCCGACGAGGCCACGACCCGTTCCCGGGCAGCCAGGCGGGAAAAAAGCCGCAGCCCTACACACTTCTCCAAGGCCTCGCCAAATCGCCAGTCCCCACGGCTGAAGTCCCGCCGATCTGCCCGAGAATGGGTCCCAGCCGAGTGGAGAGTGCGTCGCCTTCAGAAAGAGCCAACAACTCACTGATATTATCGTAATTCAAACCCGGCTTTAGCCCCATCGGATGGGGGTGAGTCTTGTACGGTTTGGAGGGAGCAGGATTCAAGACCGAGTCAAGACCGGCACGCAAGGCCGCGTTGACGATCTCTTTGAACGGTTTCCCAAATCGCGCTGCACCCTCCTTTGCCTTTGCAGCCACATCTGGGTCAAGCGTCAAGGTGGTTCTCACGTTGGCATCATGATGTCTATAGTCTTTTTGGTCAACGATTTCAGCCGGCTAGAAAATGCGTCGACTCACGTCGGCTACGGAATCCAAGGTCGCCTCCATCCCCGTCGCTTAGAACAGTTTACGCTTTTCACCCTCACCGCTTGACATAATAACCTACCCCCATGAAATCCATCGGCATATTTCGATACCTCCCTGCTGTCATCGCCTGGGCTCTAGTCACCACCCTATCCGGTGCTGCCGAACCCAAGATTGTACCCGGATTGGTCACCACCACGCCGGTGACGCAAAATAGGGACAAGGCGATCTATGATTGGGAAACCCGCCATGCCGAGATTCTCAAACGCAATGCCACGGTCCAACCGGACGTCGTGGTTTTTGGCGACTCCATCATCCATTATTGGGGCGGTGAACCGAGCGCTCCCAAGGTTTGGGGTGAACATGCTTGGGCCAAATCTTTTGAAGGTTGGACAGTGACCAATCTCGGCTTTGGTTGGGATCGAACGGAAAATGTGCTGTGGCGAATCGAGCACGGTGAGTTGGACGGTATCCATCCCAAGGTGGTGATCATCCAGATCGGCACTAATAACACTGCCGTGGACCATTCTCCCAGTGACATCGCCGCCGGGATCGAAGCCATCGCCGCCTCTGTTCATCAACATCTTCCGTCCGCTCGCGTCCTTCTGCTGGCGGTTCTGACCCGGCGCGACGAAAAACCGGAACGTCCTTCGATAACCGAAAAGGTGAATCGGGAGTTGGCCCAACGAGTCGACGGTGTTCCCTGGCTGACCTTTCGGGATTTCGGCGACCAATTTCGGTTACCCGATAGGACTCCCAATCCAAAGTTGTTTGCCGATGGTGTGCACGTGAATGCCGCAGGATATGAAGTTCTCGGTGAAAACATCCGGCGTGAGGTGAAGGCGCTGTTGCGGTAGGAGAGCCTATTGTCCCGGTAACACCCGATAGTAACGACGGATGTAGTTGGGCTGCGAAGTATCTGCGTCGGTATCGATCCAAAGCTGGGTGGGTTGGGTCAATACGATGTTGGTCACGTTCATCCAGGAGTTTGTGGTCGTCAGGTCCGTTGTGCTTTGGATCGAATAGTGGAATCCGACAACGCCTTTGATGGTTACGCCTGGGTAAAGTCCAAGCGAAACGCCTGCCGGTTGGACAATCAGGGAGGCGGCTAGGTTGGTTACACTGCCAAAAGGGTTGGTAACAACGGCTGAGTAACGTCCAGCATCGCTGAATTGAACATTCGTCAACATCAACAGCCCGCTTGTTGCATTGGAGACAGAAATACCATCCTTGAACCACTGATAACTTAGCGGCTCTGTTCCCCACGCATTGAGGCTAATTTGGCCATCCTGTCCCCAGTAAAGAACGGCACCGGTGAAAGGGGCCGCGATAAACGGATACATTTCGAGTTGCGCATTTGAACTCACCGTGGTGCCAAAATTGTTGGTGACGATAACGGCATATAGGCCCAAATCCGTTGGCATCACATTGGAAACGGTTAGAGTGCCAGACGTCGCTCCAGCTAAATTGGTTCCGTTCAAGGTCCATTGATAGGCAAGCGGCACAGTCCCTGAAGCGCTAACTTGGAACGACGCCATATCATGTGCGTGGACGACCAGGGACCGTGGTTGGTTCGTGATAATTGGAGCGCCGCTGGCAATGTTGGTTGCGGTTATGGTGTTGGTCAGTGTCCACCCAAAAATCTCTCCGAGATGCCTACTACCCGGCCATGGTTCGAAGCCAGGACTTAATTGGAAATGATACCCATTAAGAGCTGTAAAATCGACTACTGGCCCAGGGGATGGGAAAAACGCACCAAGTTCAGGAATGGCAATGCCAAGACCGCTTAACTCGATTGATGATGGAGAGTTAGTTAAAAATAGATGTTTAAACGTAAAAACCTGATTTTGGCTAGAGTTCAATATTGAGAGGCTATAGGAAAAGGAATTGGAGTATGTTTGACCGCCTGTTATAAGAGAATAATACCCATTCATCTGGATTCCATTTCCAAAAATCGGTGCATTATTGATGCTGTAAAAGCCGCCCGAAGTCTCGAAAGTTAGAGGCTGTGGCCCGGTGTCAAATACTAATGGATTGAGGGTTGGTGCCAGATGAACTGTGACTGTCGCGCTAACCTGAGTTGGGGGACTGGGAAGCGGGCCAACAATTTCCTGCGTATCCTCGAACTGGAAAGTGAACGCAGAGTCGGGATAAAATATTGCTCCAACTTGACGCATGGTATGCTCCTCTGTATCTATATAAACAGTCTCCTCTAGGCTGCTAAAATAGAGGTCAATGGCACCAGAACTTCCTGAAATTCCGCTTGGGTCCCCGGCGCTCATTGAAATAGATCCACTGATCGGAGTGGAAAGGTGAAATATGTCTATTTCTGATCTGGCCTCAGTCGCAAGAGTCATAATCAAGAGAATAAACGATAGCGATTGATATTGTTTCATAGTAAATGATTGTTTTGCAGATCTTAAGATATGGACGTGGGGACTCACGCCCATTCCCTTAGAAATCCAGTGATGACACGAGCGAATCGAAATGCAATCGAATTTTTGGATAAGTCGCCTTGTAATTGCGTCGAATTCGTGCACCTCAATTGTATCAGATTGATTCAGTACATTTGACGGCTTGGGGCTTGTAAATGCGTACACGTAACTTAAGGGCTAGTAGTTCCACTTCGTTCGCCAACTCCTCTTGGAGTTGGTCGCAGCTTCGGTGGTCCACTCCAGGCGCTCCTTCATTACGAATGACTTGCCAGGCTCCCAACCGCGGGGTTGTTTGGGTTCCAAACTTATCCATCAAGCTATACCATCGTCCTCCTTTCACCCCCGTTT
>CAILNN010000156.1 GCA_903835555.1 uncultured Verrucomicrobiota bacterium | reverse complement strand
GGACTGCGCCAGTCCTCTGGCGCTTTGGAAATGGCCACGAAATCGACAGCGGCGGGAGTTTGCCGGCGCGTGCTTCAGATTTCTCGTCAAGAATTCGTTGATGAAATCGTGGTATCAAAACAGCGTAAGAACCTGCGCAAGGCAGTTGAGATGGCCATGCGGCCCGGTTACAAGCCTACTTATAATGGTACCGCAGTTGCGCAATCCAGAGCCCGTCGTCTGTTCGTTTGTAAACCATGCGATTCTCTTCTGTGATTCGCCTGGACCAATAACCGGCCAGCGCATGCCTCAAGGGCTCCGGCTTCCCGATTCCCTCGGTTGGATTTCGACTCGCGTCTTTGATCAGCTCATGAATCCGTTTCAAGATTTTGGGGTCCGTCTGCTGCCAATACAGGTAGTCTGCCCAAGCCTGCTCAGCGAAAATCAACTTCATGATTCACTGACCAATTGTCGCTCAACTCCGTCCCCCGATTCCAATGATCGAATAGCCTCAAGCAACCGTTGCGCATTGGCCGGGCTGCGAAGCAAATGCGCCGTTTCTTCGAGGGCCTCGTATTCCGCCATCGATATCATCACCACCGACCGGTCTCGATTCCGGGTAATAAGAATGGGAATCCGGTCTTCACAAACCTCGTTCATCGTATCCGCCAACGACTCTCGGGCCGCCGTATAGGTAATGGACTTCATCTGTACAGTATCCTGTACAGGTAACCTCCTGTCAATCCGCTCAGCGCTTTCACAAAAGAGATTGACCAATTCGCAAAGGTGGTATCAGTCTGGCTTCGTAGTTTCTCGATGAACCGATTGGCTCGCATCTTGGTCGGTGTCTCCCTGGCTTTGTTGCTGGGGTGGAATTCCGCCTTTTTGCAGGGCGTCGCTTGGTGCTCCATGGTGGTTTCCTACGGTCAGCAGGCACCTCTCAAGACCGCCGTTCAGTGGACCTTTGACGGGAAACATCGCTGTGAACTCTGCCGCTTGGCTCAGCAGACCGCAAACGATGAGAAAAAGCCACGCGCCACTCAGCCTTCAGTCCGGATGGAAGCGGTGATCCCGTCCAGCCAAGGAGTGGCCATTGTTTCGACCGCATCGTACCAAGCTGTTTTTGCCCCGATCGTTGTCCCCCCGTCGCGAGCTCTTCGTCCGGTTTATCCACCACCTCGCTTAGGTTAGCTGGGTAGGATGGGTCTCTGCAGCATCCAAGCGATGCTGATTTGCACTCCCACCCGTTCTTTCCCCCCGTTTCGGCATCCCCGGGGCATCGATCGGCTACTTGTGCCGTTTGCAAACTCGGGAACCGCAGACGTCCTGTCCGCCCGAAACTCCCCGACAACAGGCGGTCTCCATTCCAAATAACGCTGACGATTCGTCTCAGCAAATCCTCCGATCCCATCGATCGGAAGCTCCCCAGGCAGAGCGGTTCATTTGTCTGATTCCATTTCCCTGCCCCCCCAACAGGGTCGGTCCATAAATACGAAAACTGCTGAAATCTCACTCGAACACCACTATGTCAAATTCATCAAAAAACCTCGCCACGATTGCTTTGGCGCTGGCGCTCGCTACCACGCCATCCCTGCAAGCCCATGACCACCTCGAAGCCGGTACCTTCTCAACCATTCCGGGAGGCCCGTTGGCCCTCATCAACGACGCTGATTACGGTGCGGACTATGGCTTCGCCTTCAATCTCGGTGCCGGCGATCCCGGTTCTCCATACGAGGGCTTTTACTACATGAACGATCTGGTCTTCGTCGCCCAGGCTGCCACTCCTGACTACGGCGGTCCTGAACCCGACGCTGCCGGCTTGGGGACTGTTGTCTTCGCCCAATTGCTCGGGATTAAAGGACCTGCTGGCTCCCATCTCCAATTCTGGGAAACCACCCAAGATGGAGTCGACAGCACCAATGTGACTTGGACGGTTCCGATTCCCCTGACCGGCGGCACCAATTTAATCCAGGTGACCCAGACCCCTCCATCGCCCACCTCTGACCCCTACGGTCACCTCCACGGGCGTATCTACAGTGTCGATCAGCCCGGCTTTTACGTCACTACCTGGCGTTTTGTGGACCTCTCGACCAATGGACCCGGAGGCGGACCTGTTCAGGCCCCCTCGGCCCCCTTTGATCTCTTTTTCCAAGCCGACGTGACCATCGCTAAATTACAAAAAACCTCGACCGGTGCGGATATCATCATCGCCGCTCCTTCCAATATCCCAGATTCTGGAATTGGACCAGCGACCAACTACACCATCGAAGGCTCACCAACGCTCGGGTCATCCGCCGTATGGACACCCATCGGCCAAGTCATTGTCGGCGATGATCATGTTCATACCAATTCCATCACCCTCGGTTCTGGAGCCGTCTTCTTCCGACTGGAAGCAAACTGAGACTGTTTTGCAGACACACACAAGCCCACCAGCCCCATAATTCAGTCGTTCCATGTCGAACACGATTCTGAAGACCCTTCTTGGATCGATGATGGCGGTGACCATGCCCATCAGCCTGGTCATCGCTGCCGATCCCGTAAGTCCCTCCGGCGATTCCCTGTCCCAAACGAATGGCGCACCTGGAGTGATGCCCAAGGTCGTTGTCCTTGTCCGCCGCCGCGATCCGGATGTGGTGGCTGCGCAGACCTCAAGGCCGATTCCAATTAAGCGGACAACCCAATTTCGCCGGGAATTCATTCCGGTGATGTTTCCAAGACCAACACGTCACAACATCCCATGAAGCGCCAAATACAATCCGTCATTGCCGTCAGCATCACGGCCAGCCTCGTCGTTGGACTCCTTCCCATCCGGGCAGAGGACAAACCCAAGTACACCGTCAAGGAAGTCATGAAAGCCTGCCACAGCGTTCACAAGCCCGATTAATTGGACCAGATGAGTTCGGCGGGCCTCTCACGGTAAGGAGTCGGCCCGCTCTAAGATATCAGTTCATTCGTCGACCGGTTTCCACGACCCGGCTTTCCAAATCGTACGCACGACTACCATCCGATCTCGACCGGACGCCCCCCCATGGAACACAAGCAGGCGAAGATCGCCGCGAACTGAATGGCCTCACTCCCGGAGACGAAGTGGAATTTCGTTTGGTTATCACCGATGACGACCAATGGATCGAGAAGCTGCACCGGATCGGACACCGGGATCTGTCAAAAAATAAGAAATCAGGCCCTAATGCCCGGGTCTCTGAACTCGGCGACGGTGGCATTTTGCCCGATGAACCGTTCTGGCGGACCTCGCTCCAAGACTGAATTTGATCATCCAGAATGAAGGCGGTAGCCTGATGCACAACCTCCGTACCGTAGTCATTGATACAGAGGGTCGCATTCACCGTCAGTTTGACGGGAATCAATGGACCCCGGATGATCTCGTGGGTGCGATGGTCGAAGCCACTCAACACCCCAAAACCCCATGAAAAGTCGTTCCGATTTCCGACTGCCTGCTACCGCGTTGGCATCAGCAGTGGCGGCTGAATTTTCCTTCTGAAATAGCGTCTCAACCAGACACTCAACTCACTCCCTTATGAATCGTCGCCAAGCCATCAAGAAAGCCACCTTCCTAACCGGGTTGGCTGTCGCCGCCCCGTCCTGGATCATTCCATCGACCCAAGCTGCCGATCCGACCGGGCCATTTACTCTGCCACCGCTGGACTATGCATTCGACGCGCTGGAGCCCCATATCGATGCCCAGACTATGCAGATTCACCACGACAAACATCACGCCGCCTATGTGACCAACCTCAACAAGGCCGCCGCCACCGAACCGTCCCTGGCTGGAAAATCGGTTGAGCAATTGGTGACCAATCTCGCTACGGTTCCAGAGGCTGCCCGTACAGCGGTCCGCAATCAAGGAGGCGGTCATGCCAATCACTCTCTGTTTTGGAAACTGCTCAAGAAGAACAACGGCGGAAAACCGACGGCTGAGTTAGCCGCCGCCATCGACAAGACCTTTGGCAGCTTTCCCGCCTTCCAGGAAAAATTCACCGCCGCTGCTTTGAAGCAATTTGGCAGCGGCTGGGCCTGGCTGACCATCAATGCCGAACACGCACTTGCTATCGAGTCCACCCCAAACCAAGACACCCCCCTATCGTCGGGTCGTACGCCGCTGCTGGCTCTCGACGTTTGGGAACACGCCTACTACCTCAAATATCAAAACCGACGCCCCGATTACATCGCCGCATTCTACAATATCATCAACTGGGATGTTGTCGCCGAGCGCCATCAGCGAGCGGTTCGTGGATGAGGTCATGGGTTCAAGAACGAAGACATTTCCCAACGGCGACTGTCCATGGCCGCACGTTTGCGAGAGCCTTTCGCTCCCGGGAACGGGACTTCATCGAGGCTAAACAAAGGGTGATTACAAAAGAGTGTTTTTCTCTTGAAAAAACTGAAGAAGTCGATCACGTTTAGCCTAAGCCGGAGAGAATGCACCTGGAAAAGTGGGGCGGAAAACCGGTGGACTGATTGGAACCGTCCCCTTCGAGGGCTCTTCTGCGGTCAACTACAGAACCACATAACCTTTAACGACATAACCTTTAACGACATAACCATTAACCACATCCCCTTATGCCCGTGATCCAAGTTGGATTGGTGGATAAAACCGGTAAAATCAACCCGGAATTGCTCCACGAAACCGCCGCCGCACTCAATATCCAGGTCATTCGCGATCTTCCCCAATACTGGAATATCCAAGCCACCGTCATCTACCTGCCTCACACCAAGAAAGTCCCGGCGGGTGTCTGGCCGGTCTACCTTGTTGCCACCCTGCCTCCAGGCGAAGGTGGATTCCACTTGGACCAAAACAATCAGCCCTATTCCAAGGTTATCGCCAGCCCGACGAGCAATGAGTGGACCATCGACGCTAGCCATGAAACGCTCGAAATGCTGGTGGATCCCCATGGCAATCGCCTTCAAAGCGCCCGTGCCATTGCCGTCGCCGCCGACGGCTCGATTCAAGATGGCGACGGAGAGTTCAACTACTTGGTAGAGGCATCTGATCCCTGTGAAGCGGACAACTACGGGTATTCCATCCAAGGGATTGCCGTTTCTGATTTCATCACCCCCCATTTTTATGACGGAGCTGCCTCCCCCGGGGTAAAATATAGCTTCACCGGAGCGATTCAGGCCCCGCGAAGGCTGCTTCCGGGCGGCTATATTTCGTACGTCAACTTGTCCACCAACCAGTGGGAACAGATTCTTTGGGTCGATCCCAGTCAACCGCCAACTGTCAAGGTCCTCGGTCCGGCAAGCGGGGCCAACAGTCTGCGGGTTTGGATTGATTCGACCGTCGCTGCACATAGAAACCATCACGGTTACAAACGCGCACTGAACCACGCGCTCCTGGCTCGTTGCGAGCACCACCGTGCCCAATTAGCTGCCGCCGCCCCGATCGATAGACCCTGACCGGGAGGGGACTCCGGGTGTCGAATCTCCTGTTTTATCGCGACATGATGCGCGAGATATTGGAATGACCTACCGACAGTTCGCTTCCTTGCACTGACGTCAACCCTAATAGGGGTTGTTTATCAAAGCCCAGGGTTGGCCCGCTTGGGTGGCCTACCCTGGGTAATGAGTTTTAGATTCATTCAACCCCAACAGGGTTGCGGTGCTTATACGCTGAGGCATTCTGGTCGACCGAGATACGCTTGGGCGCGTTTTTCCCTTTCCGCCCCGCCTCTGTCTCCCATAGTTCCTTTCCAGTGGCCGGAAAGTTCAATTTTCAATTCACGAGCGATACCACCAGATTGAACAACCAGTTGTTTTCGCATCCTGAAGGGATGCCAGCTAACCTATCCCGACGCCATTTTCGCATTCCCGGAGTATTGTACTATTATTTCAGATCACCATATTTGATGGTCTGAACGAGTGACGCCTCACAAACTTTGAACAAAGTCCCACAAAAGCTTAACATTCAACACAACAATGCCCCCCGCCACCATCCAAGCAAGCACCTGAAGCCAGGTTGGACTGGCAAACTCACCCATTTTTTTTCGGCTACTGGTGAAATGGATCAGGGGAATGACCGCGAACGGTAATTGCAAACTCAGAACCACTTGGCTAAAGAGCAGCAGCTGGTTCGACCCCTTGTTTCCATAAATCCCGGCGACGATAGCAGCCGGAACTACAGCCAATCCCCGTGTAATCATTCGCCTCAGCCAAGGGCGTAAACGCAGGTGGATGAACCCCTCCATGACCACTTGCCCGGCCAGAGTACCCGTTAACGTCGAATTTTGCCCGCTTGCCAGCAAGGCGACAGCGAATAAGACACTGGCTGCCGTCGTTCCCAGCATCGGGGCCAACAACTTGTGGGCATCTTGCAACTCCTCCACCACCTTGCTTTGCCTATGAAATGCGGCCGCCGCTACAATCAGGATGGCCCCATTGATGAACAGGGCACTCATTAGCGCTACCGTCGAATCGATGGTCGCAAATCGAATGGCTTCCCGTTTTCCGTTCGATGTCGGCGTGTATTTCCGCGTTTGGACAATCGATGAGTGCAGGTAGAGATTATGAGGCATGACCGTCGCTCCAAGAATACCAATAGCCAGGTACAGGCGCGCCGGATCGGTTACTATTTCCAGACGGGGTACGATGCCCTTCGCCACGCCCAACCAGTCCGGATGTGCCAAAAGCAATTCGGCAAAAAAACAGCCGCCCACCAGTAGAATGAGCCCGACTACCAAGGCTTCGAGATAGCGAAACCCGTGGTTTGCCAGGTACATGACCAACAACACATCAAATGAGGTCAAAACCACTCCGTACACCAGTGGCAGGCGGAACAACAAATTGAGCGCAATGGCCGAGCCAATGACCTCGGCCAGATCGCAGGCACAGATGGCCACCTCGCACAACACCCAAAGACTCCAGACCACCGGAATTGGATAATGGTCCCGGCACGCTTGGGCTAAGTCTCGACCCGTTGCGATTCCCAGTCGCGCACAAAGCGTTTGCAAGAGAATCGCCATCAAGTTCGAGACAAAAATGACGCTCAACAGGTCGTAACCGAATCTGGACCCTCCCGCGATGTCCGTCGCCCAATTCCCGGGGTCCATGTAGCCCACCGCCACGAGGTAACCGGGCCCGGAAAATGCCAGCAACTTGCGCCAAAAACCGAGGTTTGGTGATACCAAAACCGATTGATGCACTTCCGGGAGACTCGCTTCTTCCGCCTCTCGCCGCCACGCGCTGGCCGAAGCCTTGGCAAGCGATGTAGGAGTTGGCTGGGATTGGGGCATGCGGTGCAATCAGGCGTCGGTCCTGAACAGGTCCGATCATGATCGTATGCTACCGGACGAAGTCAACGGAACCTGACCGCCCGTACCGCCGACAGTCCTGTCGGCTGTATCGCAGGTTTCCAAACCTGCTCGATGAATCGAATCACCCTCCTCCTAGAGCCTTTCTTGCCAAAGACCTGAACATTCCGGCCCCTACCCTCGTCGTTCCTACGACATTTCTGGTGGTTCGACGAATGCCATTCTCTGCGCGAAAGGTTTTGACCCGCAGCGGTACAGCGTCGGAAGCTGGAGTCAGAGTAGCGATTGATTTGACTTATAATCGATGAATTTCACCGTCGGGCTGTTTGCCGCATCCAGCGGCATGAAGCTTACTTACGTTTGGGAACAGGCCACCCCTGAAGCGCGCGTCATTATCGTGGTCTTGATGGTCTTTTCCGTCTTTGCCTGGATGACCATGGGCTATAAGGCACTGGAAATGCGGCGTGCCCGCAGGCTGAATCAAGTTTTTGAGGCCGAGTATCGTGGCCAAAGCGCCGTCCTCGATATCTTCGGACGCAAGCTTCAGGTCGAGGGCTGCCCGCTCTTCATGGTTTACCAGGATGGCTGTTCCGAGCTCGATATCCGGCTCAATGCCCCCGATGGCTCCCGCCGACGCTACCTGAGCATCAAGGCGATGGAGCATGTCAAACGCTCGCTTGAAAGCACGGTCGCCCGCGAAGCCCTGCGCTTGGAATCCGGTCTCGTGCTGTTGGCCGTTGCTGTCAGTGGTGCGCCCTTCCTCGGCCTGTTGGGCACGGTCTGGGGCGTCATGGATGCCTTTGGTGGAATCGCCATGGCCGCTCAGGCGGGCGGCAAGGCCGACCTGCAATCCATGGCTCCCGGTGTCTCCGCCGCCTTAATCACCACCGTGGCGGGCCTGTTGGTCGCCATTCCCTCCATGTTTGGGTACAACTGGTTGGTCCATACCCTCCGTGTTTTGACCGTCCAACTCGATAATTTTGCCCAGGCCTTGGCTTCGCGCATGGAAACCGAGTTCCTCAAAGACGATGAGTAGCTTAACGCATAGCTCGGTTATTTGCCCAAGGTCACTCCCGTGCTCATCGGGGCAGGGTAGGTGCGCTGGTGTCCGCCCGCACGTTGCCCGCTCGCAACGTTGATCCGCGTTATGCGCCGCTTTTCCGCCCGATCCCACGCCGTGACGTTGAGTGAAATCAACATCACGCCGCTTCTCGACCTGGCCTTCGTGTTGCTGATTATTTTCATCATCACCACGCCCATGCTCGAGCAATCGATTAATGTTAATCTCCCCCAGGGCGGAAATTCAAAAACCAAGGTTCGTCCCCAGGACATCTTGACCGTCGAGGCAAGCTCCCAGGGCGATTATCGAGTGGCCGGTCGCAAGGTGGCCAATGAAAGCGAATTGGAACGGCAGATCGTCAATGCCTATAAGGCCAACGGTAATCTGGTCATCCGATTGCGGGTCGATCGCGAGAGCAAACTCCGCCTCGCCACCACCGTTTTCGATATCTGCGAACGTAACGGTATCAGCCGCTTCAGCTTTGCCTCGGAACCCCGCGTCAACCGCAACAATCGATGAACCGAGTTCGCCAACGTTGCCTGTTCGTCTCGGTGATGGTCCACATCAGCCTGGGACTCCTGCTTATTTTTAGCCCCGGCTTCTCCTCTCGCGAGACCGATCTGCCAGTTCTCGAATTGGTTCCTTCGGTGATTAACCTAACCGATGACGGTCAAGTCCGCGGCGGAAATCCCGAACCCGTTCCTGCCCCTCCCAAGAATCCTCCTGCCGGAAACCCGGCTCCCGTGCCACCTCCGGTTTCTGATCCTATACCCCCTCCGAAGCCCGCAGCGGCGGATTCCCCCAAGGTCAATACCCCTCGCGAGCTCGACCATCATTCTCCCGTCTCCGATCCTGAACCAACAAAAGCCCCGGACAAAAATCAGCCGCGCGAGCTTTCTTCTCACGAACCTGTTCCTGACAAGAAACGAAATGAGGATGTGGAGCCGGTCAAACCTGCTGATTCAACCAGTCCGGGAAAACACAAAATTGAAATTAACCCGGAAATAAAACACCGATCCTCCGATGATACTGCCGCCGTGCAGGCATCCAGGGACCGGGCAGAAAATGAAAGCCGGGAACGAGCTCGTGCCGATGCCGTCAACCGCTACAATCAGCAGCGTCAACAATTGGCCAACAAACTGGGGTCAACCGTCAGTTCCCTTTCTCAGGGGGTAGCGGGTGCCATGGACATCCAGATGCCCGGTACTGGTGGCGAGGTTTTCGCTGATTATCGGAGCTATCTGGCGGCCTTCTACAAGCAGAAGTGGAACCAGCACAAACCCGGCGGTATTTCCGTTAAGACGGCATCGGCTTCAACCACCGTCACCATCGGCCATGATGGAAAAGTCCGGGGGTACAAAATACTCGAAAGCTCCGGTCTCGCCGAAATCGACAAGACCATCCGCCTTGTTTTTGAGCGCTACGATCATCTTCAGTCTTTCCCCTCGTCATCCAAAGATGACGAGCGCACCTTCACCCTCACCTTCCGAATCGAGAGCGATTCTTCTCCATGAGCCTAGTTCGTCCCCGTTGTTGGTTGTTAGTATCCCTTGCGGTCCTCTGGACTGCGGCCGTTGCCCCCGCAGCGCTTGTCGCTGAGGATGCCATTGTCATTGAGGCCAAGACCCAAGGCACCATTCCGATTCATCTCACCGGATTCCCGCCCGAAGTCGAAAATACCCTCACCTTCGACCTTACCGTTGTCGGCTTTGAAATCGCACCCGCCGGTAAGGGGCAATACGAGGTACGCGGCGGAGCGGATCCCGATGTCAAAGCGGTCCTATTGGAAGCCGGGTTGAATCAACCGAGATTCTCGCGGGTTTACTCGGGTGGCAATTTGCGCACCCAAGCCCACGCGTTGTCCGACGATATCGTCAAGGAGATCACCAAGCTCCCCGGCATTGCTCGTACCCGGATCGCCTATCGATGCATTTCTGGTCAGCGCGGTTCGCATAATGAACTACTCTCGGAGATTTACGTCGCTGACTATGACGGAGCCAATGCCCTTCCGATCACCCAGGACCACAGCGTGGCTGCTGCTCCCGCCTGGGTCCCCGGTCGATTGCAAATCCTCTACACCAGCTACCTTTCCGGATATCCGGATATCTATTCCCAAGACCTCACCACGAGCGCTCGGTTGTCCATTGCCCATTTTAACGGTCTCAACACCAGCGCCGCCGTCTCGCCCGATGGCAGCCGGATTGCCATGATTCTCAGTCGGACGGGAAATCCGTCCTTGTGGGTGGCTAATCTGGATGGCTCCAACCCCCATCAATTGACCAAGTCCTCCGGCTATGAAGCCTCCCCCTGCTGGTCGCCCGATGGTCGCACGATATGCTTTACCTCCACTGCCGAAGGCAAGGCGGCCCTGTTTACCATTCCCGCAAGCGGCGGCACCATGTCCAAGCTTAAGACGGGTGGCATCTTGAATTGCACCGAGCCCGATTGGTCGCCCGATGGCAAATTCATCGCCTTCACCCGCGCATCTGGTGAATTCAAAATCTATATTGTCCCCGCTGGCGGAGGAACCGCCGAAGAATATGCCGCTGGGGAAGACCCATCATGGGCTCCAAATTCACGAACCATCATCTTTACTCGCGGACGCGACCCTTCTCGACGACTGTCGCTGCTTGACGTCCCGACTCGACGAGTCAAAGATGTGTCACGAATTTCGGGGAGTTGTTCCCAGCCCAGTTGGACCAAATAACCGTCCCGCGAATCATTGCTGATTATGAACCAACTGACCAAAATGGGTCTTACTTTGCTCACTGTCGCTGCCTTGTGCGGTGCCGGGTGCAAGAAGAAACCGTCCAACATCACGCCTCTCCCGGGCTCCGGCCAATCGGCGGCACCGACCACCTCTTTTACCTCTTCCGACCCTATCCGCCCGGTTCGTCCCTCGAATCCGGTCAGTTCCGGAAATGTCGGAAACACCCTGCCTCCGGGTAACCCGTTCCCCAATGGGTCGGACACCGGCAGTCGTGCCGTGCCTTTTGACCCCAACGCCAATCCCAACGGCAATAAAGTAATTACCGACAATCCCCCCACCTTCAAACCGCTAAACGGCGAAGATGCCAACCCAGGCCCTAGACCCGGAGCAGATAAAGGCGAAGACCCGGAAACGTTAAGAGGCGACACCGTCTACTTCGAGTACGACAAATCGGCCATCAAATCATCGGAATACGCCAAGGTCGCAGCCGTCGCTGAATACTTGAAATCGAACCCCAATGATGACCTCGTCGTGCAAGGACACTGCGATGAACGGGGAACCGAAGAATACAATCGCGCACTCGGCGAACGCCGGGCATTGGCCATACGTGAGCGTTTGGTTAATCTGGGGGTTCCCGCCACCCGAGTGACCACCATCAGCTACGGAAAAGACCGTCCAGTCGACGTCGCCCACTCTGAAGACGCCTACTCCAAGAACCGTCGAGGCGAATTCGTTCTCCTGAAGGGCAGCGGCACTGCCGTCAAGTAGCACCAAGAGGGACGCGCTCCTGCGTGTCCCCAATCCCAAAGTAGAAGCGGCGTTTCGCCGCTTTATCAAGCAGTGTAACCAGAGTAAAAGCGGCGTCCCGCCGCTTTCCCACCTTTGCCCCGTGCTTGTAAGCCTACCCTGGGGTTCAAGTTGGAGGGGTTGCGGCTATCACAGTCCAAGGGCTTCCCAAATAATGGAGCCTGGGGATGTACGCCAAGTCCCGTACTGCGCCAACCCTCTGGCGCTTTGGAAACGGCCGTGAATTGGAGGGCGGCCAGAATTCACGGTCACATCCGTCAGGTGCCGTGGTCGCTAAACTCATTTAGGAGACCCGCTACCGGATAGGGGTGCGCAGGCGTTCAAATCCCCAGACCATTCACGAGATTGAGAGCCATTGAATGCGATTGCCTCTTTACCGGTCTCATCTCTACGCCTAGGTTCCCCTTGGTCACATGTTTATGAATGCCCCTCTTTTCGGTCTGATTGGCACGGGAGAAATCATTGTTCTCGCCATCGTCGTGGTCGTCTTGTTCGGGGCCAAGAAAATTCCCGAGCTCATGAAGGGCCTCGGCCAAGGCATGAAGGAATTCAAGAAAGCGTCGAAAGACGAAATCGAACCCCATCCTTGACCGCCATTTTGATCGAAATAGAGGCGTTGGATCCGGTCGGTCATCTCATTTACCCTGTTCGCCATGCAAACATCGATATTTGCCTTCATCGGTACCGGTGAGGCCGTCATCATTGGTATTGTTTTCTTGGTTCTTTTCGGTGCCAAAAAGGTTCCGGAACTGATGAAGGGCCTTGGCCAGGGTATGCGGGAATTCAAAAAAGCCTCCCGTGATATTCAGGACGAACTGGAACGGGCTGGTCAGGAGCCTCCTCCTCCAGCCCCTACTCCCCGCAAGCCCGCCGATTCAGTTCCACAAGCGTCTCCAGTGCCCCATGTGGAGCCTGTATCCGCCGATGCCCCCGCCTGGTCCAAACCAAATCACTGAACAGCTCGGAAAAATCGCAGACGTGCGGTTTTTGTCTGGTTCGTCATACGGTTCATAGTCCGGTTCTATTTCCATGGCTGAATTGCCGGAGGTCCTCCCTCCTGATTCCGATCCTTCCACCGATGAGGGCGGAGGTCCCATAAAGTCCTTTCTCGAGCACTTGGAGGACTTGCGTTGGATGTTGGTTCGCTGCGCGGTTGCCCTTTTTCTCGGTATCATTCTCTGCCTCAGCGCCAGCAATTACATCATCGACTTCCTCAAATGGCCGCTCGTACAGGCCCAGAGAATCCGAACATCATCCGATCCCCACGTTACCATTGTCGTCGGTACCAACATCCTGGCCCGATTCTCAGCCAACGATCCCCGGCAGTTTCCGTTAGCCGTAGGTGCCACCAACGACACCTTTTTCCGCTTGGCCACCGTACGGGTCGGTACCAACGATATCCTCGCGGTTGTCCCTGACCCCAATCCGCCCGAGATCGCTCAACAGGCGATGCACGTCGACCTCGCCGTCATCAGCCCTGCGGAAGCATTTACGGTCGCCATCCAAATCGCCATCTATGGCGGTATCACGATCAGCGCTCCCTTTCTTCTCTTCTTTATCGCTCAGTTTGTGCTTCCGGCTCTCCATCATCACGAGAAGAAATTCATCTACCGGATTTCCGGTTTTGCTTCCGGGCTCTTCTTTGCCGGAGTCGCTTTCTGCTATTTCGTGATGATGGTCGTTACTCTAAGCGCAACGGTTGGTTTCTCGGACTGGTTGGGCCTCAAGTCCAGCTTCTGGAAAGCCAGTGAGTATATCAGTTTCATGTGCTGGTTTATGATCGGAATGGGATTGAGCTTCCAGCTCCCGTTGGTCCTTCTAACCCTCGTCAAAATTGGCCTGATCGATTACCGGAAGCTGTCCAGTTTCCGCTCCTATTGGGTGGTCGCTGGTCTGACCTTGGCGGCATTCGTCACCCCCGATGGGAACCCGTTGACCATGTTCCTAATGTTCCTTCCCCTCCACGTGCTCTACGAGATCAGCGTCTTTATTGCCTGGCGCTGGGATGTCAAAGCCCGCCGTGAGGCTGCTCTGGAAGTTTAATCCCGTTGATATTAAAGCTGGTTGGGGACTTTCGCCGGGACCAATGAGTCAACTCGGTTCAGTCCCACCGCCATAGCCCAAAGCCAACCATTTCCAAACGCGCAGAGCCTCAGTGACACTCCACGCTTGGGCATCGCATCCTCGCGAAGCATGGGGTGCATCTCCATCGCATATTTCCGGCAATTGCCCAAGGCACTCACACTGGAGGTGCAGTTCCAAGGCCGACAGATAGGATCGAGCGGCAGCTCGCGCAGAAGGGTCGTTGGGGTAGGCCCTGACCAAAGCCTCTACAAACGTGGGAAAGGTCCACAGCCATCCCGTCCCATTATGGTATGCCGGCTTGCGTCGCGTGTCTTCGTCGCCTTCATAGCGTGGCCAATACGGATGAGCCGGATCGTTGAGAAGTCCGCCGCCAGGTCGATATATGGGCAAGGGTGGGTTCACCGGCAATGGGGCCAAGGATCGCAAAGCCCCCGGGATGAGTAGGTATCGGGTCGCCGCTTCCACCATCCGCTTTGACCTTTGACCAAAGTCCGGGTGCCGGTTGATTTCAAGCGAAACGAGGAACAAACAGTTGCTCCGGAGGGCGTCTCGCGGCGCGCTTATCCGGGCGGAAACCCCGCGCGCAGCGATCAATTCGTCCGCATACCAGCCCAGATCATCCAACCAATAATAGAGATGGACCGATTTCTCTGCCCGGCGAGCCAGATCACCCCAACTCTCTCCCCGCCCTTCCCACGGTGTCGCCTGGCGTTCAGCCAAATGCCGCAAAAGACGAATCCAGAGTGCCTGAATTTCCACCGGATAACCTTCCCGCGGAGTGCTCGCCGGGTAGTTAGTGTCCATCCAGGTGAAATGGGATGGACTCCAAACCAGTCCACTCTGTGCGTCGACTTGAATTCCATTAGCCGTTCCTGCCAGATAACCGCAGGCAATCGACCGAAGAACGTCATCGACTGTACGCCCCGCTCCATCGACCGGCGTTGCATAGAAAGACGTGCGCTGGCTTTCAGAAAGACGCACGGCGACATCCTCACAGACGATTCCAAACCAGAGTGGAGCATCACACGTATCTCGATTGGAGGCATCCGCTCCGTGAATACTATTGGGCAACGTTCCGCCCTGCTCAAAACGCGCAAAGGTCTTGAGCAATTCCTGAACCTCCGGTAACAGGCCTGCCGCCAGCAATCCCCTCGCCGCAATGAGCGAGTCACGGCCCCAGTCGAGGAACCAGGGATAACCGGCAATCACCGAGCGGGTGTCGTCGCGTCGAACCACATAAGCCCCCGCAGCAACCGCGAGCGCCTGCCCAAAGGAATCATCGGGACTCAGATTGGCCCGCCGGACCGCTTGCTCTCTCCAGGCCGAACGCTTGAACTCGAATCCTTCAATCATCTCCAGCGTCGGGAACGCTTCTTCCGCAGTGGCCACTACGGTCACCGTTCCCGTTTCAGGTAAAGGCAATTCAAACCAACCGGGACTATAGGAATCGCCTGTGCCCTCCTGGCCCCGGCTTGATTCCCATGTATGGGGCAGGTTCATCGACCACTCCGGCTCCGGGTGAAACGTCCCGGTGCTTCCGATCACCTCCAACCGCCGTTCCGGGGATGGCGCAAATTCAAATCCCCGCGCTGGAGTGGAAGAGTCCCGCTCGGCTCCGGAAATCGGGCGGCAATGGGTGGCGAAATGATAGTCGGCCCCCTCAGTTCGCTTGGTTTCCGCGTGAAAGCTTCGGTCCTCAATATCTATTCGCACGGTCAACGAGACCCGGATGTCAGCGGCAAGCGGTCTTGCACCCCGGCACTCGTTGTCTGTTGCCGTGTCTCGACGAAACGCAAGGACCACCGTGTTACTCTGATCCAATAGGTCGATGCTCAATCGGATGGCGACGTACCGACCATCCCCGGAAGGAGCCACAAAACGCCAGACCGGCGGCGGCCCCGGTTCAAATTGAATGAGATGAAAGTCGTCGAGTTGGGAAATGAACCCGTCCGCATCCACCCAGGCTCGGACTCGATTCGAAAACACATGTCTATCGACCGGTAGGCGCGGGTTTAAATTGGCTCCCAGCAGACAATCATACTTCGATTGAATCTGCCCAAGGTTCACCATCAGTCGACTCATGCCCCCACGCCCATTGGTCAGGAGCACCAAGTCGCGCGGTTCGATCGAACGGCGATCCTTGCGCACTGAAGGCCCCGACGAAAGGACTCGGACCGTGCCATAAATATGCGATATCGATGTTTGATACCGTTCCAGCGATAGTTTGCCCAGACTAGGTGTGGCGAGTCGATCGGGCGCAATCGCTGCCACCCAACCTCCAGTGATAGGAATAGACTCCACATGAATTTCAAGGGCCTTTCCATCGATCCTTAAACAGGCACGAAATCGGACACTGTCCCGAATGAGCAACCAATGGCGCGGCGGAATCTGCACCACGCGGGTCGTGTCTGCCGTCGTCCACGTCACCACGCTCCGATAGCTTCCCGGGCTTCCGAGTGTCCGATCCAAAAAGGCTTCGGGATCCGTTGAAACCTCGTCCGCCAACTCGTGCCATGTTTTCCCAGGCAGGTCAAACGTCTCCCCCATGGGACGTTCCAATCGCGCCCCCCACCAACACGCCAAGGCCCAGTCCGCTTGCGCACGCCTTTTTTGGTAGGCTTCTCCCGCTAATCCCAATGGGGTTCGATTGGATGCAAAGCAATGAACCACGCCCGGTTCCACCCTCAATGCATCCTGATTGGAGTGGATGATTCGTTCCGTTGATTGCGGGCTTCCCGTATCCAGCAGATCGCACGGCAGGGCGATGAACCGTCCGCGCAGGGCCGTATCCAAATGGAGCACTTGGGGGCGTTGGTCGTCCAGATTGATCACGACCAAGACGGTGTCCAAGCCTTCCGCCGACGTCCGTTCCAACACCAACACCGGTGAACCATCCGGAGACAACCTCGATATTTTCGCACCGTCAAAAAAGCACGGATGCCCTCTCAACAATTGATTGAGGTGGCCTAATTCGTCGACCAAGTTTGGAGTTGTCCCCCACGCCAACCCCCGAGCGCTGTGGACGTTGATCTGTTCCGTAGCTCCCCATTCCACTCCATTGGTGAAGCCAAAGGCACCTTGTACGCTACTGAGAGCAGAAAGGCGATTTCGAAACCGTGACCAGGCGAGATTGGGAGGCTGATCGCTCGGGAGCGTCGATGCCGGTGTTGCCGAATTCCCCGGAGATGTGGGCAGGACCGTCGCCGGCTTGGCTGCCAGGCGGGAGTTATCATGCGTTTCACTGTAGTGAACCAAGATTCCAATGGAGTCGGCAAATCGGATGGTATGGTCGAGATACCCCGTCACCGCTTCAGGCGAGAAGTTTTGGAAGAGCTCACTGTAGGCCCACTGCATGCCCCCATCACTCAGTAGTCGATTCGTCGCTTCCCACGGTCCCCCCAATCCTTCCAACAGAAAAAGAGTCTCCGGAAATTCCTGCTGAACTCGCGCCGTAATATGCTGCCAGACATGGGCGGGAATCTTGTAACCGGCATCGCAGCGAAAGGCATCCACACCGCGTCGGCACCACGTGACAAACGCGTCGGCAAGATGCTCCCAAAGCGGGGCATGCCGTTGGTCCAATTCCACCAAGTCTTCCCAAATTACGTCCCAAGCCCCCGGTGATTCAAACTCACCATTTGGCTTCCGCAGGAACCAGTCCGGATGTTCCTCCCAGATGCGACTGCCCCATCCTGTGTGATTGATCACCAAGTCGAGCATCAGCCGGGCGCCGCGATCGTGAACCGCGTAAGCCAATTCGCAAAACTGCTGGATGCCCGTGGTTCGCCGATCGAATTCCACCAAAGCGGGATCAATCGCGGTGAGGTCTTGCAGCGCGTAGGGCGATCCAAATCGTCCAAATCGGGCGAACGTTGTTGGCGTGGGACTGACCGGAAGCAGGTGAAGCATCCGGCATCCCAGTCGATCGATAATGTGAGGCAACTCCCGCCGGACATCCCGCAATGTTCCACTGGGAGGAATCACCGTATAGCCCAGATGATCCAACTCCCTCAACCGGGGCAAAATGGGATCATCCACTGTGGATCTTCGGGCCTTGTTGGGACCAAACATCCGCGGAAAAGCGCAGTAGATAGGATGGCTGGTCCGCGTCCAAGACGGATGAACGCTGATGCCGATGTCCGGTCCATCCGGCCAATGCTGGAATCCCTGCGGGTCCATGGCATACGCTTTGGCTTGATGAAACCCGGCTTGGGTCATCGGAAGAACCAATTTCCAAAGGCCGCCGCCCATCGGCAGAAGGGGGATGTCACGCCACGAAGCGTTGGCAATCGGATGGCCCGAAAAACCGGCCGCCACGACCTCACTTCGGCGGCTCTCCGCCCGTCCAAGATTTGTTCGCAGTCGCGCACTCCACCCTTCCGGTACCCCCCGAAGCTCCACTTCCAGCAAATCGCCCGCATGACGCACGAATCGACGCCCCGGTTCTGGTGACATTTGAAGGTAAGACATGGTCGTTTAGGCAGCGCCTAGTGTGAAGAAGCGGTAGCCCCCGGCTCAAGTACCGACTCGCGGAACAAACACCTGAAGGATTTACCTGTTCGCTTCCGTCGGCTAGCCTCCCGGTCCGTCTTGACCATGAAGTCATCCGCCCGTTGCTTCGTTCCATCGCCTCGCGCTGTCGCCTGATGCACGCCGACTCCTTATCCCTCAGCCATCTATTTGCGAACAATCGGGCTTGGGCCGCCAAAATTCGGAAAGTCGACCCCGAATTCTTTCTGAAGCTCTCCCGCCAGCAGACCCCGGAGTACCTCTGGATTGGCTGTTCCGATAGCCGCGTTCCGGCTAATGAAATCGTCGGACTCCTGCCCGGCGAACTGTTCGTTCATCGCAATGTGGCCAACCTGGTGGTTCACACCGATCTCAATTGCCTATCGGTGATGCAATTCGCAGTTGATATACTCAAGGTCCGCCACATCATTGTCTGTGGGCACTACGGCTGTAGCGGCGTTGGCGCGGCCCTCCGACGCGACCGTCTCGGACTGAGCGACAATTGGTTGCGCCACCTTCAGGATATCCGGGAAAAACACGCCGCAAAAATCTTGGCTACCGAAGACCCAATCGCCGCCGCCAATCGGTTGTGCGAGGTCAATGTCATCGAACAGGTGGTCAACGTCTGCCGAACCACCATTGCCCGCGACGCTTGGGAGCGCGGCCAGTCGCTGTCGGTCCATGGATGGGCTTACGGGTTGCAGGATGGTATCATTCGCGACCTGAATGTGACCGTGAGTGACTACGCCGACGTGATTCCCGCCTTCCAATCCGCCCTTGCCGGCTTGGAATAAGTGTCCTCGGACTCCATGGGTGGGAGGCTCCGATCCACTTCACACCGATTTTGCCGTGGCCTTCTTAGCCTCCACCGCCGGAGCCAAATCTTTACGCGGAAACAATGGAACCGGTGTTCCTACCTGATGGCCAATTTCCAAGACTCCCCAGCGCGCCAAGGACCACCGGTCAGGAGCGTCGCATAGCCTCAACTGGGCAAAAATGCGGTCCGCTGTCTGCGGCATGAACGGCCACAGCAACACGCCAAGGATGCGGCAACACTCCACCAAGTTGTAGAGCACCTCATCCAATCGGGTTGCTTGGGCCGGGTCCCGGGCCAGTTTGAACGGAGCGGTCTGCTCCACATATTCGTTGGCCCGATTGACCAGCTTCCAGATCGTCTGGAGCGTCCCTTGAAGGTCGAAAGACCGAAGCTGTTGAGTCGCCTGTTCAACGACAGCCAGGGCATCCGGGGCCAATTCCTGGTGCGGAACCGGAACCAAGCCGCCCCGGTATCGGTTGAGCATGCTGATGGCTCGGTTGACCAAATTACCCAAACCGTTGGCAAGCTCAGATCGATACCGATCTCCAAATCCGCCGTCCGTCCAGTTTCCGTCCGGTCCAATGCCAAGCTCTCGGACGACATAGTACCGGAACGCATCCAATCCCCATTCTTGAATTACCGCCTCGGGATCGACCACGTTACCGGTGGACTTACTGAGCTTCTGTCCGTCCTTTTGCCACCAGCCATGCACCAGCAATTGGCGGGGCAAAGGAGCACCAATGACCCGCAGCATGATCGGCCAGTAAATGGCATGAAATTTCAGGATATCCTTTCCGATCAAATGAACATCAGCCGGCCAGATGGACAGGGAACTCGGTTTGCCAGCGTAATAATCGCCCAGAGCGCTCAAAGCACTTTTGTCTCCCAGCGCTGCAGGAACGGAAAAGTAGTTCACCAAAGCGTCAAACCAGACGTAGGTGACGAATTCCTGGTCGAAGGGAAGGGGAATTCCCCAGCTCAGGCGTGCACGCGGACGGGAGATGCACAGGTCCTCCAGTCTCTCCGCGCGGAGAAATCCCAAGACTTCGTTGCGGCGCGATTCCGGAAAAACGAACTCCGGATGGGATTCCAGATGTTCAATGAGCCAAGCTTGATGGAGCCCCAGCCGGAAGTACCAGTTATCCTCGGCCAATTCATTCACCTGCCCCCACTTGGCATCCCAAGTGCCATCCGGATTTCGGTCTTTTTCCGTCAAGAACGTCTCTTCTTTGACCGAATACCACCCTTGATAGGTGGTCTTGTAGAACTGACCTTCAGCGTGGAGCTTGGCAAGAATCGCTTGAACAACCGCTTGGTGCCGGGGTTCCGTCGTGCGGACAAAGTCATCCACGCTCAATCCCAGATGTTGAGTGAGCGCCTTCCATTGAATGGCCAATCGGTCGCAGTAATCCTGAGGTGTTTGTCCGTTGGCTTCGGCAGCTTGCTCGACCTTTTGACCATGCTCGTCCAACCCGGTCAGGAAAAAGACTTCTTCCCCAAAACTACGACGTGACCGGGCGATAACATCCGCTACCACCTTCTCGTAGGCATGCCCCAAATGGGGTGCCCCATTCACGTAATCAATGGCCGTCGTGATGTAAAACCGTTTGCTCACAGGTCCCGAGCATGCGCTAAACAACAGACAAGCTCAAGGAAGAGCAAAAAACGCTTTGGCCAGCCCCCCCCGGCTAGCCCTAATGCCCGGGAAAAACAAATGAAGCCCGCTCGCGAGACAAATGCGGAATCTCGAAAAGTCCCTGGGCACCAGTCGGATCATTGGTGCTTGATAGGGTGTTCACAGACGCCCGGCTCGCCACTTCACTGGCCCTCCATCGATTCGCTTCCAAATCTGGAACGGGAGCAGACGGACGATGCGTCCAAGCGACTTCCTCATCGGTGGTCGAAGTAGCCACGTGAAACAGGCTGACACCGATCAAGCCAAGGCCTGCCACCACGAGTGCATTGACTCCTACCAATCCCGAGGGAGCGGTCAGGGTTGCCAGAAGGCTTTTCCACCAAGGCGTCGGGACGTTACGTTCCATGGCCTCAATCCGTGCCATTACTCGCAGAGGAAAACGGTCGAAATACCCCGGCGGTGGTTGTTCATGCCGCTTCAGTGCCAGTAAGCGCTGTAGTTCTGGAAATTCGCGGTAATCGTTACTCATGGTCACTCTTGGTCTAACAGGATGAATGAATCGTCATTCGATGATCATTCGATCGTCACTTGATCAGGTCGGACAGCCAGGCTTGAAGTTGTTGCCGGGCGTAAAAGAGGCGGGACCGGACTGTCCCGGGATTGCACCCCAAGACCTCCGCTATTTCCACATGCGACATCCCTTGTACGTCGTGCATGGCCACAACCATCCTATGCTCTTCTGACAGCTTCAGCATGGCTTCGTTCAATCTTTTTTGGAGCTCGTTCAGTTGGCTGTCGCGTCGTGGTGTATGATGCGAAACCAGCTCGACCAAAGTGGGATCGTTTTCCGTGTTAGCGTCCAAATCATTCAAGCTGAAATGCGGTAACACATTTCGCCTCGACTTCAGATGAGTTAGGCAATTATTGGTCGCGATTCGGTATATCCAGGTGATGAAGCTGGCGTCGCCACGAAACGTCGGGAGCGCTTTCCACGCTTTGATGAAGGAATCCTGGGCGAGATCGTTCGCGTCTTCATGATTGCCCGTGAGATGGTAGCAAAGACCGTAAATACGCGACTGATGCCGACGTACCAACTCCTCAAACGCGTCGGCGTCCTGTTTCCGCGCACGTTCAACCAACGGACGATCGTCCGCTTCTTCAGGGGGAGGGGTACTAGTTTGGGAAGGAGGTGACGGCATTGTTGGCGAGTCATCCGCCCAACGCGGATGTTTGGCTGGCCAAAAAGGCACTCAATTCCAAAAGAGCATGACGGGATGCCCCCGGCGCTATGTGCGCCAATTGCCCTCGGGCCTCATTCAGGTACGACTGGATGACTTCCACCGAGCCCGCTAATGCCCCGCATCGCGACAGTCGGTCCCGAACATCGGGAAATCGCTCGGGCTCCCAATGTTCCAACCAGCCGGTCAGTTCCGCTCTTTCCTGAGGGGCGGCTCGTTCGAGAAAAATGAGCAGTGGCAGGGTCAATTTCCCAGTGGCCAAATCGGTTCCTAGTGATTTCCCCGCAACTCCTTCTGTCCCAAATAGGTCCAGGCAATCGTCATAGATCTGATACGCAATCCCCAGCGACAATCCGTGCTGACGAAGCGCCTGCTGCTGTTCCTGCGTTCCGTCCGCAAGTCGGGCACCCATTTCGCTCGCCAAAGCAAAGAGCTCCGCAGTCTTGAGCTCGATCACGTGGAAATATTCCGTACGAGTCACCGCCCATCGTTGACGGCGGAGGGTCTGCAAAATCTCACCCGAACAAACCTTGCGGGCGGCTTCGGCGATTCGTTTGCTGATATCGATCGAATCAAACTGGGTCGCCAGTCCCAAGGCGTGTGCGAACAAGCAGTCCCCGACGAGGACCGCCACTTCGTTGCCCCATTGAGCAGCCAGGGTAGGGCGACGTCGTCGAATGGTCGCCTCGTCCATGATATCGTCGTGGACCAATGTCGCCAGGTGGATCATCTCTACGATGATCGCCATGGTGATATGTTGGTCCTGGAGTGTTCCGACAGCGCTGCCGGCCAGTCCGACCAGAGCGGGCCGCAATTGTTTGCCCCGGTTGTCCAAGGCATACCGCGCAAAGGTGGCTACCTCGGGATCGAAAGCATCCGCCTGTTGCGCCAAGCGTTCGGAGACCTCTTGGAGAAATGGGCGCACCGGGTGGATCACATCCTCCCAAGCCGTAGGGCCGGGATTGCTGTGCGTCGCTTCCCGGTAGCTGGGTGTGGACACCGCCATGAAGGGAATAGGGTAAGGTTATGAAGTGGAAGGGTCAACGGGCGCTTGTCCGTTCGACAGCTTTCACTGGATTGCCTATAGTCTGCCACTTGGCAATGAGCGATCGGTTGCTTTTTTCAATTGCGGTGGCCCTCTACGGAATTTGTTCCGGATATTCTCTGCTGCTTTGGCGTCGCGGCTTCCGTGAGGACAACCGCTGGCTATCTCTGCTCATCGGTGCCGGTTCCCTCTTCCATACCGGGGCTATGTTTCAGCGCGGCTTCCGTCTCGATCGGTGTCCCATTCATAACCTCTTCGAAGCCACCGTCTTCATCCTATGGACCGTCGTCATCGCCTACCTGGTTCTCGCCATTTTCCCTCGGTTCCGCTTTGTCGGTGCGTTTGCATCCCCACTTTTGTTTGGAACGGGCATCTTCGCCCTATTCCCCATACTGGACCAGCCCGGCCCGGTACCCCATTTCGATCACGCCTGGGAGACTCTCCACGCCGCTCTCGTTTTATTGGCCTACGGTGCCTTCGGCCTAAGCGCCGTGGCCGCTCTGATGTACCTCAGCCAAGAACATGACCTGAAGTTCGATAAATCCAGGGCTCTCTTTGCCCGTTTGCCCTCCATCCAGCGCCTGGAACGGGTGGTCTCCGGCCTGTTGCTGGGTGGCTTTATCCTGCTAACCGCCGGTCTCTTGGTCGGTTCCTGGTGGCTAAAAACCAATCGCGGCTATTGGATCAACGATGATCCCAAGGTCGTCTGGAGCCTCTTTGTTTGGGCGGCCTATCTGATCCTGGTCCTCCTCCGGGCCGCCAATGGTGCGCACGGACGCCGTTATGCCTGGGGTGTCATCGGCACCTTTACCTTTGTCTTCCTCACCTTCTGGGGCACCAATGTGCCGTCGGCCATTCACCATCCCTGAGCCGACATGACCCCTCTTGTTCTAGGCCTTAGCCACCACACCGCCCCCGTGGAGATTCGCGAGCGCTTTGCTTTCGCCGAATCCGATGTGGCTCCGGCACTAACTCGCCTCCGCCAGCGCGGCTTTATTTCCGAAGCGGTCCTCCTCTCAACCTGCAATCGGGTGGAATTATACGCTGTAAGCCCTCGTCCAGTCGTTGAAACCTTGCCCGCCCTGCGAGAATTCCTTGCCATCGATCGACAACAGGTCATGCCACCGCCGGAAGGAATCTACTCCCACGCCGGGCCGCAGGGATTTGAACACCTATTTCGAGTCGCCTGTGGTCTGGATTCTCTCGTCTTGGGCGAAACCGAAATCCTCGGACAACTGAAGAAAGCCTATGACCTGGCATTGGCCGGAGGCCATACCGGGCGGGTATTAAACAAGGCCTTCCAACGCGCCTTTAGTGTCGCCAAGAAAATCCGTAGCGAAACCGGCATTCAGCGTGGTAATACCAGTGTCGCATCCGTGGCGGTGGATTTGGCCGAACGCATCTTCGATGGACTTAAGAACCGGGATGTCATGGTCATCGGTGCCGGTGAAATGAGCGAAAAGACCGCCCGGGCATTGCTGAGCCGGGGTGCCCGCAGTCTCTTTGTCAGCAATCGGTCGCACGATCGCGCCGTGACCTTGGCGGCGGAATTGGGCGGCAAAGCCATCCATTTTGATGAATGGGAGCACGAATTCCCCCGCATCGACATCGTGATCAGCAGCACCAGTGCCCCCCACTATGTCTTGGACCGACCGCGCTTGGAACGACTCCTACGCACCCGGTCCAGTCGGTCTTTACTGCTCATCGACATCGCCGTGCCGCGCGATATCGATCCCGCCGTCAAAAACATGGAAGGAGTCTTCCTCGCCGACGTCGATGACCTCCAAGCCGTGGCCGAGGAGCATCTTCGCGGGCGCCGCGAAGAAGTGATTCGCTGCGAGGCCCTGATTCGCGAACAGGTCACCATCCTGCTCAGCGGCCTAGCTGGTTCTCGTCCGCCTTCCGCCTAGTCCGCGCCCATCCGATCTTTTCTCATTCAATGCCCGATTCCGCCTCTCCTGTCGTTATCTGCACACGCGGTTCCGCCCTGGCCTTGGCCCAGGCCAATGCCGTCTTGGCCCAGCTCCGAGCGATTCACCGAAAGCGCACTTTCGAGCTCCGCATCGTCAAGACGACAGGCGACAAACTCCAGACCGTCCAGCCAGGAAACGCCACCGAAAGCGTTCCCCGCGGATTATTCACCAAGGAATTGGAGGAAGAGCTCCTCGCCGGACGCGCACAGATCGCCGTCCATAGCCTCAAGGACCTGCCCACGGAATTGCCCGTTGGCCTCAAACTGGTGGGAACGCCGCCGCGAGCAGACGTTCGGGAAGTCCTCCTCTATCGAAGCCGGCAACTTGAACCCAACCCGGCGGAAGCCGAATGGTCGCCAGGGAGGCGCGTCCCATTTTATGGCCAGAGTCTTGATGTACTCACGGACCTCCCCAAGGGAGCCATCATCGCCACCAGCAGCCCGCGCCGGTCCGCCCAACTGCGCCATATCCGACCCGATCTCGAGATCGTCGTGATTCGCGGCAATGTGGGCACCCGGTTGCAGAAACTGGTGACTCAAACCAGCATCGACGCAACGCTGCTCGCCGCCGCCGGATTAACCCGCCTTCACCTCGATATTTCTCCCAAAGGCCAGTTGCGCATCGATCCCCGGTTGCCTGCAACCGTTCGCGAACGGATCGATGCGCCCCCAGCGGGCGTATTGGCCACCATCCTAGAGCCGGAAGAAATGCTCCCGGCCGTGGGGCAGGGGGCGGTCGGATTGGAGATTCGCGAAGATGACACCGATACGGCAAACCTCTGCCTGCCCCTGAACCATTTAAATACCTTTGCCGCAGTTCAAGCCGAGCGGGCCTTCCTCCAGGCGATGGGTGGAGGTTGTCAAACTCCCGTCGCCGCTTATGCCCGGGTGGTCGGGCATCAACTCTTCCTCCGAGCCTCCAGTTATGTGAATGGGACCGCCCGATTCGCCGAAGGTCGCCGCATCGTTCGGGAAGCAGAGAAACTCGGAGAATGGGTTGCCGCAGACCTCAAGCGGCAAGAGGCTGGGCCGCTTGGCTCCCTATCGGATACCCTGATTGGTTGATGAATCCCGAAGCCCACCAGCACCTGACTCAGGTCGACCCGGTCATGGGCCAGCTCATTGCCTCCCTCGAGCCGTGTACACTGAAACCCGTCCCACAGCGGTCTCCATTTGAATCACTGGTCCGCGCCGTGGCCCATCAGCAACTCCACGGCAAGGCCGCCGACACCATTTTGAACCGCTTCATCGCCCTCGTTCCCGGACGCCGTTTTCCCCGACCAGAAGATGTCTTATCCTTATCCTTCGATTCTCTTCGCGCCGCCGGGTTTTCGGGAGCGAAGATCGCCGCCCTCCAGGATATCGCGCGTCAGACCCAGGCAGGAGTTGTTCCATCGGCCCGAAAACTCCAATCTTTAACCGACGAGGAGATCATTGAGCGCCTGACCCAATGTCGCGGCATCGGTCGCTGGAGTGTCGAGATGCTGCTCATCTTTAAACTGGCTCGCCCCGATGTGCTGCCAGTCGACGATTTTGGCATCCGCGATGGCTATCGGGTCTCCTTCGGTTTGGAAGAACTTCCAAAACCCAAGGTCCTACGGGAATTGGGGGAACGATGGCGACCCTATCGCACCACCGCCAGTTGGTACCTTTGGCGCGCTGCCGATCGGGCCAAACACGCCAAAGTGGCATAGCCCTCGTGTCGTGTTTCCCAAATAGCTTGCAGTTTGTTGCGCCTAAGATGCCCCAGGGCGAGGCGCGAGGAGGGAGCATACCCGCCAGCGGTCTGTGACCGACGAGCAACGAAGCCCTGGGGTATCTTAGGCGCAACCCGCAGGGCCGCAGTTCTTTTCGGCTCCCGCTTCGTTGCTCGCTCCTCAAAGACCACTGCGGGTATGCTCGTCGCTCGTCGCCTCGCGGGAGCCGAAAATCCCTCGCGGCAAACTGTAAGCTATTTGGGAAACACGACACTACCGCAGACTTTCTAGTCATCCAAACAACAGCTTTTCCAACCCGCCGTCCGATTCACACATATCACACGTAACCTATTGAAAAAGAGCAACATCGGGCGAGACTTGGACGATCCGAAGGCGATCCGAACCCACCCCAATTTTCAAGCGCCAAAGGCGCGATTCCATACCAGCCTGGGCCAACGGCCTAGATAACCTGCCCCCAATATCGAAAGGGCTGAAAGCCCGCCCCAGGACCACCCGCAAGTTATCCCTCGCCTGACCCCGAGTGCCTCGGGGCGGACGCCACCGAATAGCCGCATTGGGTATTACATTCTGCCCTCGCCGGATGGCGTCGGATGGCTCAATGAATTTTGCGCAGGGTCTTCTTCACGGCCAGGAGTTTCAAAGCTCAAGCTTGTAAACCGGATTTCCCATCGCTGACGCATAGAGGATGTTGTTCACGGGGTCCCAGGCATAACAGCCGAACCAATTCGGTTTGAATGAGAAGCCTGGCCCGTTGGGCCTTAGGTCGGCTATTTTCGTCCAAGTGTCTCCGGCATTCCCTGTTTTGAATGCGCCATTATTCCCGACGACCACCATCTCGCTCTCACTGGGACCAAAGAATGGTCCCAGCCAGATGTCAACAGATGAACCCTGCCGTTTCCAGGTTGCCCCCTTGTCCCGGCTCACCAGCAGACCGTTCGCATCTCCCAAATAATGGGTGCCGCTAAGAAAGACCGGCACCCGCGTCTGCGGGTTTTCCTGCGAAACCGTTGTCCAAGTGTCCCCAAAGTCCTTGCTGAGTTGGATGCCGTCGCCCTTGCTGTAAATGAAGGTCGTGGAATCCAGCGCGCCAACCATCGAAGGCCGATCCCGTTTATCTGATAGATGAATCGATAGGCGTCTCCAGGTTGTGCCGCAGTCCTGGGTCACATAAACCTCACCGGGTGGCTCCGTTTCGTGTTTGGCAGCGATGATCGTTTTGGGAACCGATGCCGACCAATCGACCGACCCGAAATCCCAGTTGCGACCCAGAGTCGTGAAAGCCTTCCAGGCGACGTCGTCGAACAAGCCGGATGATCCATCCAGTGAAAAACTGGCTATCCGCGTGGGATGGTTGGCGTCGACAGTCGTCGTCCAACCGGTTTCATCGCGGCCCGAAATGGCCTCGTTATCCTTTCGGTGCCAGTTCGCCCCCTTATCGGAGCTACGCCAAAGTCCCAGTCCGACGACCTTGATCGTCACATCCCCATTCAGGCGATTAACGACCACTCCGGAGCAACCCCCGGGCCACGGGGGCTTGGTGCCGTTGTTGGTCAATCGCCCGATCAACGCGCTGGAAACGTCGATCCAATTGTCCGCAGCCCACGCCTGTGGTCCGAATAGCCCCAAGGCCAGGCAGACGATTCCCAGGAGCCCGTTGGATCGGATACGATGCAGATACGAGAGGTGATTCACGGGAGACTTTATAATCCTTAGGCCGCGCCCCCGTCTAGTTTCACGTCTCATAAATGAGTTAAGCTAACTGGTTTATCGAAGCGGACGGTCAAGCCTCTAAGCTCTTCCAACCCCAAGGGGGTTGAGCAACAAAGCCCGGGGTTGGCCCGTCTGCGGGCCAACCCCGGGGCGGGATCAAAATGTGATTTCAACCCCAAAGGGGTTGTGCGGGTATATTTGTGATACGGAAGGGACGCGCCCAGTGGAAGAGTGAGTGCGAAGCGGATTTGGCTTTGTGCGGTTGAAGTCGACCGCAATGCATGATCGGGAGCGGACGGATGCGAAACAGTCGTCCCCCAATAGCCTACCAACCCAATTAAATCCGTTTCGGCCTCTTGGACTGCGCCAGCCCTTTGGCGCTTTGGAAACGGCTATGAATTGGACTGCGGCAAGACTTCACGCACGGGCTCTTCCAATTCTGAGGCAAAAAGCGTTAGAGGACAACCGCAGCCCGAAACTCCAGAACCCCTTTCCACAACCACATGCCAATCGCACACGCCATCGCATGCGAGAATAGCAGTATTACTGTGATACGAGAGTTCATTGGGGCGGTCAGGCCTCGGCGATAAGGTCGTAGTCGGTATGGCCGATAATGCGGACGGAGGCGAACTGGCCGATCGGCAGTTTACCCCGAACATACACTCGCCCGTCGATGTCGGGGGCGTCTCCTGGCCCGCGAGCCACGGAATAGCGTCCCTTGAGGGCATCGGTTTGGCCGTCGGTTTCGCGAATCAAACCGTGTTCCCACGATTCCACGCGTGCTTTTTTCAATTCGACAGCGGTGGCGCTGGATTCGACCAGGACGCGCATTTCGCGACCCACTTGAGCGGCGGACACTTCGCGAGCGACCTCATGTTGGGCAGCCATGGCCAATTCGCGGCGTTTCTGCCGCGTGGCCGGGGAAACTTGTCCGGTCATTTTGCCAGCGATGGTTCCATCCTCCTGCGAATAGCTGAAGATACCCAATCGCTCGAACCGGGTGGATTTGATGAATTCGAGCAAGGTCTGGAAGGCGGCAGCGGTTTCGCCGGGAAATCCGACGATGAAGGTGGTGCGCAAGGTCAAACCCGGAATCCCGGCGCGAAGCTTGGCAATCAGGTCGCGGATGTATTGACCGGACGTCTCCCGCCGCATGCGCTCGAGCATGTCGTCGTGAATATGCTGCAAGGGCATATCAATGTACCGGGCGACTTTGGGGCAATCGGCAATCGCCTCGATCAATTCATCCGTCCAGTGGGCCGGGTGGGTGTACAGGAGGCGAATCCAGAATTCGCCCGGTAGCGCGTTCAATTCCCGGAGGAGGGTGGCGAGCGTGGTGGCAGTGACCGGCAACGCCCGGGTGGCAGCGGTAAATTTCTCGGGCGAAGAAATGGCGCGGGTGTGGTTGGGGCGAAGGTCGAGGCCGTAGTAAGTGGAATCCTGGGAAATCAGATTCAATTCCTTGACCCCATCCGCCAATAGACGTCTGGCTTCCTCGACAATGTCCGTTTGGACTCGACTGCGATGCGAGCCGCGCATGCGAGGGATGATGCAAAAGCTGCATGGATGGTTGCAGCCCTCGGCAATCTTGACGTAGGCAAAATGGTTTGGGGTAAGCCGAAACCGAGGAGTATCCCACTGAGGAATGTAGTTGGGACGTGCCTCGACCTGGACCAACGGGGCTTCGGCGACAGTCGCCTTCGGCTCGTGGTGTTCGGGCTTGGCCCGGTCCAATTCGGCAATCTCTTTGCGCACCCGGCGCTTACGTTCGGGAGTGGGGGTCGGCTGGGCGGCCAATTTCTCCCGTCGGCGAGCGACGGCTTGTTCCACGACTTGGGCGACCTGGGTAACCTCATCGATCCCCATGAAGGCATCGACTTCGGGGAGAAGCGTGGGCAGTTCGTTGCGGAATCGTTGTGGGAGGCAGCCGGAGACGATGAGGGCTTGACCGCGATGGTGGGCGTCGCGGATTTCGCCCGATTCCAGGATGGTATCGACACTTTCTTCCTGAGCTGCATCGATAAAGGAGCAGGTGTTGACGATGATGGCATCGGCCTGTGCCGGATCGTTGACGATCTCAACCCCGCCCTTGAGAAGGGACCCGAGCATGATTTCCGCATCGACCAAGTTTTTGGCGCAGCCAAGGGAGATCAGCCCCACGCGGCGGGGAGTCATTTCGGTAGGGGGTTGTGTCGTCACAAGCGGGATAGAATAAACCGCAATGGGGCCATTCGGCAACATTGGGTGAAAGCGGAATAATACGAACGGGTATTGGATGGTCGCTTCCTAGTTGTATTTTGTTAGGCCGTGTTTTCAAAATGCATTTGCCTATCTGCTGGCCAAAACAGGCGGGGGCTTCGTTGCTCCTCGGTCACGTATTTCGTCGCAATATGCTCCCTCGTCGCGCCTCGCCCCCGCCTGTTTTGGCTGGCGCATATAAACAAAGCCATTTTGAAAACACGGCCTAGTATAGTTGGCCTCTCGAAGAAGCCGGAGGCTTCCCAGCCGGTAGCCGGTGGTTGAGAGTAGCGACACCACCGGATCACTCGAAAAGCAGGCCGGTGCACCCCGGCGGGGTGCCAGCACCCACCATTTCGACTCGGGGTGAGTATTGGCACAATTGCCCGAGACTCCGAGTAAAGGAAAGGTGTCAAGATAGGTACGCTTGCATCCCTTCAGGATGCGGAAACGACGGGTTCGTTCGATCCGGTGGTATCGCTTGTGCCTCG
>CAILNN010000155.1 GCA_903835555.1 uncultured Verrucomicrobiota bacterium | reverse complement strand
TCCCACTGGGCACGAACTGTCAGCGCGAGGCAGAACCACAGCGCCATCAAGATAGATCGAAAGGATGAATTGGTCTGATTCATAAGAAGGCATCACGGTTTGCGGTAAAAATACCAGGCGGGCTGAGGAGTCAGCCTTTGGAGGTCGGCCAGTGGGTTTGCACCGTCCGTTCCACCAAACACGTAAAGTTGCTTGCCGTCCCATGCACCGACCGCCTCGCCACGCGAAATGGGACCTCCGTCAGTGCTGAGGTCCCGCCAGGTTCCGAGACTTGGATTAAACGCTGCGCCTGTAGCTGTCGCGACTCCGGATGCCAGTCCACCTTGGATCAGCATCTCGGTGCCGGTCCAAACCGCGATGTGGCCTCCTCGGGCTGAGGGCGCTCCGGTGCTTGGGAGGGGTGCCCAAGTGTCCGTGAGCGGGTCGTACATGGCACCATCGCCAAGAGGGGTACCGACTTTCGGTTGACCGACGCTATCGACTCCCCCAAAGACGATCATCCGTGAACCGGTCCAAATGGCGGTATGGCCCGAGCGGGGAGAGGGTGCCCGATTTGTAGAAATGGGCTGCCAGGCTGTCGGCACGCCATTCTGCGAGAGCAGTTGTGCGCCGGAATTGACAGCCCCATCATCACCGTGGCCGCCCCAGACGATGAAACGGTCGCCACACCAAAGCCCGGAGGCCGCCGCCCGCCGGACGGGCGCGAAGTCGGCGGGGATTGGAGACCATTGATCGTCCGTCGGCGAGTAGAGTCCACCATCCGCGAGGAGACCTTGTGAGCTCAAACCGCCCCAGACGATTAAGGAGTCTCCAGTCCAAGCCGAGGCTGCAAGAATTCGACCGGAGGGTCGGTTGGTTGGGTTGATGGGTGTCCAAAGCCGTGCGGCGGGAGCATACCGGGCACCATCGGGCAGAAATCCAAATGCATCGGATCCGCCCCACACAAGTACTTCTGATCCGGTCCAATAGAAGAGATGATCAGCGCGAGCAGAAGGCGCGCCTGCCGGGGAAAAATCGGTCCATCGGTCCGTGCCGGGTTGGTAAAAGGCACCGGTTCCTGAGAAGCGACCAGCGGCGAGTCGGCCACCCCAAACCGCGAAACCATGGTCGGTCCAAGCACCTCCATGTCCCTGCCTGGGCGGAACGTCTGGAGAGTCTGCCCGACTCACCCATGCGGGCGCGGGGATACTGGCAAAGTTGTTGAATCCAAGTTGGATAAGCGCTTGGTCTACCGGGTCCGTCGAAGCGGCGGTCAAACCTGGAATTGCGACCGAGGCTGACATGGCAAACTGGTTGGACAAGGCGGTCAATTGGGCAGCGAAGGCATTGCTGAGCGCGGTGAGATCGGTGCTTTTTAAAGCCACGTCGGACGGCAACGCAGCGGGACTAACGGTGCCAACGAGGTCGCTGGCGGCCAGTGCTCCCGGAGCGAGCATGCCACGGGTGATGGCACCGGGAGGGACGGATGCGGCCACGAGCGCAAAGGCGGTGGAGGCCAATCGCTGATCAGGGTGCAGAAGTTGGGTACCGTTGGTGCCGTCATTGAACCAGATGCGCAAGTAGACGGGACCGGTTGACACGGCGGATGGCCCAATCGCCTGGGTCATGCCCGGAATCGAGGTATCGCCCAAAAGAATGGAATAGAGTCCTTTGGAAACGGCGATGGGAACGGCGGTGGTGGGTTCATTGCCGCTCGCGCCGGAACCATCGTTGCTCCACCAGGTATTGGTGC
>CAILNN010000154.1 GCA_903835555.1 uncultured Verrucomicrobiota bacterium | reverse complement strand
TGCTGGCCGACGCAGGAGTCTGCCATGCAGCCAAATACCGACGAGAATGCCGCCAAAGCTTGCCCAGGCAGGCCAAAGGCCCTGAGCGATCTGAATCACGGCAACACCCGGGCACGCACCCGTGAGCGCCCAGCCAACTCCAAAAAGGACAGCGCCGGGAACTGTACCCGAATGGAACCGGACAGGTCCCAGCTTGAGTCGAGAGCGCAAACTTGCGAAAAGGATGACGCAAAGGCTTACGGCAAAGGCAAAGGCAAATAGCAGCCGAAGGTCCCGAAACAGAAGCATCCGATGCAGCTCATTATAGTCGGCGAACCCCAGACTCGCTACGGTGAACCCGAGCAATAGCCCGGGGATGATGGTTTTTGGCCAATGCGATTTCATCGGAGGAGACTTTCCAATAGGAATGAAACCGCGACCGCGATCCCCAAAAACGTAGCGGTGGCGGCGAGACTGGCAGGTTGAAGGCGTCCACAGCCGCTAAGCCCATGCCCGGAAGTGCAGCCGCCCGACCAGCGGGTGCCGAAGCCAACCAAGATTCCGCCACCAAAAAGCACGGCTAGGGCAACGGCTCCACGTCCAAATAGGCGATGAAACTCCGGCGATAATGCGGTCTGGCCCCACGGTACTCCCGTAACCCATCCGGCGACGGCCCCACCGACGGCAATCGACAAGGGAAAGGCTAGGTTCGCGATCCATTCAGTATTGGAATCCGCTACATCCGCTTCGGAAACCTTCACCATGGCTCCGCCTCCACACCCCTCAACCGGAGGCTTAACTTCAGGGGGAGTGGACTTTTTCCGGGGCCAGTTGAATAAGCGTGAAAGCGCGCCTGAGACTCCAAGGGGTGCCCCAGCCAAAATAGGAAACAACAGTGCGACGGACGCGAGACCAGCTCCGCCCAGCCACCAAGGCCAGTAGTTTGTAGGCATGTCAATGGAAACGGTTCAACCTCAGTTCGTTTATCCTAAAGAGCGTGTCAGATGGACCATTCAGCAGCTTCGGGGGATTTTCGAGCAGTCTTATCGAGTATGCTCAATTGCTTCTCCTCGTAAACGACCAGTGAATTGGGTGGTACGCTCTGCATAAGAAACACGTTGGCCCCGATCGTCGAATGAGCCCCAATGGTCGTTTCTCCTCCCAAAATGGTCGAATTGGGATATATCGTGACGCCATCCCCGACCTCTGGATGGCGTTTGCCGCCCTTGGTGATCCGTCCGCTGCTGTCTTTGGCAAAACTTCGGGCACCAAGGGTGACTCCGTGATAGAGCTTTACCCGGTTTCCAATGCGGCATGTTTCACCGATCACGACGCCAGTACCATGGTCGATGAAAAAGTGGGACCCGATGGAGGCACCAGGGTGAATATCGATTCCCGTCCGGCCATGCACCCATTCTGTCATCATGCGCGGAATGATCGGTGCTCCAAGACGGTGGAGCTGGTGGGCCAGTCGCTGGATGGCGATCGCTTCAATAAATGGGTACGACAAGATAATCTCATCGCGGAAAATGGCCGCCGGATCTCCCTCAAATGCGGCTTCAACGTCCGTTCGCAGAAGTTCCCGAACTTGGGGAATCGCTTCGCAGAATTTCTCCATGATGGGCGGCGTCCGTCCCGTGGGCTTCTTCGGATTTCCCACCCGTACGCTACGCCGCACTTGTTCGGTGAGACGCGCAACCACTCGTTCCATACGCTGATAGGTCAGCTTTTCAATCGAATCTTCCTGGACGGCGTCGTCATCGTGAAAGCCTGGAAAAAGCAATTGGAGCAGGTCCTCGCAAATCTGCCCAACCGCCCGCTTGGAAGGAAGATTATGAGCTTCCCGATTGTTAAGCCCTCCGGCTCGCTCGTAAGAGGCCAGAAGAGCCGCAACATGCTTGTCGAGAGGACGGTCAAGGCGCGGGGCAGTCATGGGCATGATGTTTCCGTCATCTGGCGTGCGGATATTCGCGATTGGCGCTAAACAACGATCAAATATCGACTAAGTCAATTGATTAAATGTGGTTTTGATGTAGCAAAATCTCTACTATCTCGATTGACATTATCTCAATCCCGGAAAAGACTAGGTCTCAGGTGGATGGCGTGGCAAAAGTGCCTCCGATCCCAACTCTAAGCTATCTGAGCACTCACCGGTCGTCCGGAAGCTTCTCACTAGCTGCCACCGCTTCGTGAATGACTTCCTCTCCATTCTGGGCCTAACGTCCAACGCCGAATCTAGGCGTTCCGAATGTTTTTTCACCAGGGGGGGACATAGCTGTCACAGATACTGTCCCGATGCCGTCTGGATTTGCTTTCTTCTCTGGAGCCTCGTGACAGTTGCACCCGCCTGCGGCAGGCCAACTTCGTCAGGGAATGAAATCGGAACCGATCCAGATGCGGGTAAACTCGAGTTTTTTGAAAAGCGGGTCCGTCCCGTCCTGGCCAATCATTGCTATAACTGCCATTCAGCGGATACCAAGCCTGCTGGCGGACTGCGGGTGGATGACCGGGTTGGGTTATTGACGGGAGGCAATACCGGTCCGGCTATTGTCCCCGGTGATCCAGAGAACAGCCTCTTGATCAAACGACTGCGTCATGACGACCCCAAGAAACGTATGCCACCAGAGGGCGATCCGGTGGCTGATCCCGAAGTGGCGGATTTGACCACCTGGATAGCCGATGGCGCGGTCTGGCCTCGCGAAAAGATACCTGCCGCGATTGGACGTACTCGGGCCGATTACCAGCAGCTAAAGTCCAATCACTGGTCCCTTCAACCCTTGGTTCATGCCACGGTGCCAGTGGTGGCCAGAAAGCCGTGGCCGGACGGGAACATCGATCATTTCGTCCTGGCGAAGCTCGAATCCCATAAACTTTCGCCCACGGATGATGCGGACCGCATCACTCTCATCCGCCGGGTCACCTTTGACCTCACCGGATTGCCCCCCACTCCCGGCCAAATCAATGCCTTCCTTCGGGATCCATCTTCCACCGCTTTTGAAAAGGTGGTCGATCGCCTGCTGGCATCCCCCCAATACGCTGAACGATGGGGGCGCCATTGGCTGGATGTGGCACGATACGGCGAATCTACCGGACCATCGCGCAACATTCCCTACCCCCAGGCTTGGCGATTCCGCGACTACGTGATTGATGCCTTCAATCGGGATGTTCCCTTCAACCGCTTTATCCAAGAACAGATTGCCGGGGATTTGATTTCGGCGGACGAGCCAAAGGAACGCGACCGGCTTTTGGTGGCTACCGGGTTCCTTGCCTTGGGTGTCAAGGATGTCAACCAACGGTTCAAAGGGCGCTACATCATGGACAATGTGGATGAACAGATGGATGTCGTGATGCGGTCGGTGATGGGGCTTACGGTGGGATGCGCTCGATGCCATGATCATAAGTTTGATCCTATTCCATCGACGGATTACTACGCCCTCGCGGGCATATTCACCAGCACGGAAGACTGTTCGGGTCTTCGAAACAAAATGGGTGGATCCGGCTTGGATTACTACGCGCCCGAAATGCTGCGGATCGTCAGTCTCAATTCCCCGGGTGTGTCTCCCGAGAAAATCGAAGCGTTGAAAACGGAAATTGCCGAGGCGAAAAAGCAATGGGAGACGGTACGGGATACCCCCGACGGAATGGCCAAAGACGATCAGGGGGTTCCGAAACAACGGACATTGAAGCTAAAAGTGGATGCCTTGGAAGAGCAGTTGTTTCAGTGGAATGACCCCCTGATCAAAGGTCGGGCCGTTCATGGCGTCCGCGATTCTGCCCATCCCGGCGACACCGAGTACCGCGTTCGAGGCGAGGCCGAGCGTCTTGGGCCCAAGATTCCTCGACAATTCCTCAGTGCCTTCACCCTCCCGGATACCCAGCCCATTCCCGCTACCGATAGCGGTCGGCTCCAACTGGCATACTGGCTGACCAGCACCAATAACCCGCTCACCTCGCGGGTCGTCATTAACCGTGTCTGGCAGAAACTGTTCGGTGTGGGCTTGGTCTCCACGGTGGACAACTTCGGTGTCAAAGGCGATGTGCCTTCCCACCCGGAATTGTTGGATTACCTCGCTGCCGAATTCATGGCAGACGGTTGGTCGATCAAGCGCCTCGTGCGACGGATGGTGGTCTCGCATGCTTATCGGTTGGGTGCAGATGCAACCCCGGAACAAATCGAAATCGACCCCAATAACCGATGGCTGTGGCGACATTCACCGCGTCGCCTGGATGCCGAGGAAATCCGGGACGCCATGATTATGGCTGCCGATTCGCTGCAACCGAGGCCCACGGATGATTCCGCCGTAAAGCAGTTAAAAATGATCGAGGTGGCCGACAATGGTCCTGAAGCCAAATCGATCAACGAACGCGCCGACCGGGAAATGGCTCGAAGTGTTTATCTACCGCTAATGCGCGGCATAACGCCCGGGACCATGGATGCCTTTGATCCCGTGGACCAAACTACCGTTTCAGGACGACGCGATGCGACCACCGTTCCAACCCAAGCCCTCTACTTCTTAAATTCTGGATTCGTTCGACTCCTGTCATTGAAACTTGCCGAAAACTTGGCGTCTCAAAAGACATGGGATGACGAAGATGCCATTCAGCGTGCCTATCTACTGACGCTAAGCCGTCCGCCGACATCGAAGGAGATTCGACTCGCGAGAAACTACCTCACCGAATACGCCAATTTATATCGTGAACAAAAGCCCATCGACCCGGTAACTACCATGCCGGTCGCTTGTGCCAATGGGCTCGGAAATGCAACCGGAGCGTACTCCGCGCCACCTGTGACGAATCCCGACGATATTGGCAGAAATTCAGAGACAACGGCTGAGGAGGCCATCCGCGCCAAATCGGCGGAAGAGGATGCGAGGGCGAGTTTTATTCAGGCCCTGTTCGCATCCGCCGAGTTTCGATTTGTTCGTTAGTACTCCGAATCCACTTTCCTGAAACACCATGTCCCCCTTGTTTCACTCACAGATATCTCGCCGCAGTCTTCTTCGGTCGGCGGGCGCGGGCTTTGGTTACCTCGCCATGGCGGGACTCTTGGGCCAGGAATCGGCGGATGCCGCGGCCGCCGTGGGGCGTTCCGTCCCGCATCCGTTGCTCCCGAAACCGCCGCACTTCCCGGCCAAAGCCAAGCGGATCATCTTCGTCTTTATGGAAGGTGCCATGTCCCAGCTCGATACCTTTGAATACAAGCCTGAACTGGCGCGCAACCACGGAAAATCAGGTCCGGGTGGAGGAACTCTCACCTCCTCAAAATTCCATTTCAAGCAAAACGGTCAATCGGGGGCGTGGTTTTCGGAACTCTTGCCCCACATCGCTACTCATGCCGATAAATTGTGTTGGATTCGAGGTCTTCACACCGATACGCCGGCTCATCCCCAGGCGGTGGTTCAACTCCATACCGGCAGTGCCAATGCAGCGCTGACCCGTCCCAGCATGGGGGCTTGGCTACTTTATGGGTTGGGCTCGGAAAGTAAGGACCTGCCCGGCTATGTGACTATCAATCCACCGCCCAATTTCGGTGGAGCAGTGAACTATGGCAGCGCCTTTCTTCCTGCTCATTTCCAGGGAACTCGTATCAATGATCAAGGTTTTCTCTCTAATTTGAAGGCATCCCGCGATGCCGCGTTGCAAAGGAAACAGTTGGACCTCGTTCAGGAAATGAATCGAGAACTGGCCAGCAAGCGGGGGGCACCCGATCCTATCGACGGAATCATCGAATCCTATGAACTCGGATTCCGGATGCAAACCCAGGTGCCCGAGTTACTGGATATTTCCAAGGAACCCCAGCACATTCGCGACGCCTACGGAATAACCAATGGTCCGGAAAGCGCCTTTGCCAGGCAGTGCCTGATGGCTCGGCGACTCAGCGAGGCTGGCGTGCGTTTCGTCGAAATTTGCCAGTCTGGATGGGATCATCATAGCAATCTTAACAAAGGGTTAATCGATCGCTGCGGTTCAATTGACCAGGCCACCGCCGCCCTGTTGGCCGATCTGGAGGTTCGCGGTCTGCTGGACGAAACCCTGGTTCTGTTTGGCTCCGAATTCGGACGCCAACCGGCTTCCCAAGGACCCGACGGTCGTGACCATAATATTACCGGCTATTCCATGTTCCTAGCCGGAGCCGGAGTAAAAAAGGGCTTTAGCTTCGGAAGTACAGACGAATTCGGTCTAAAAGCAGTGGAGGGTCGAATGCATACCAACGATCTCCACGCCACCCTCCTGGCCTTGATGGGACTCAATCATGAGCGTTTGACGTATCGGTATGCGGGACGGGACTTCCGCCTGACCGACGTGGCTGGCGAAGTGCGGAGTGAGATTTTTGCCTGAATCATGACACCCACCTTCGCGTTCATCACCTGCCTCGCACTCGCTCTCGACACCGCGATTGCCGCCACCGTCACGACCTTTGCCGGAACAGGCAAGCCAGGCTTCAGTGGCGATGGCGGGCTCGCAACCAAGGCCGAACTCAATAACGTGTACGGCGTCGCCCGAGGTCCCGATGGACTCATCTACTTCTGCGACGTGGACAATCATCGGGTCCGCCGGGTAAGGCCGGATGGCATCATCGAAACGTACGCCGACGGACAAACCCACGGTCACAATGGCGACAACGGCCCGGCTGTGAAAGCATCGCTTTTCCAACCTTATAATCTGGCTTGGGACAAAGCCGGGAATTTATTCATCGTCGAACTGGCGAATAACGACGTGCGCCGAATTGATTCAAAGTCGCAGGCTATCACCACCATTGCGGGTTCCGGCAAGGCTGGCTTCAGCGGCGATGGCGGACCGGCGACCCAAGCCCAATTTAACCAACCTCATAGCCTCGCTTTCGATTCTGCTGGAGACCTTTTCGTCTGCGACATCTTGAATCACCGCATCCGCAAGATCGACCTGACGACCGGCATTATTTCCACCTGGAGTGGCACCGGCGAAGCCAGGACCCCGCCCGACGGTTCGCCTATCAGCGGCTCACCTCTAAATGGACCACGTGCGCTCGTCTTCGGACCCGATTGCAAAGGCTATCTCGCCCTGCGCGAAGGAAATACCCTGCTCCAGCTTGATCTCAAGGCCAATGCCATCAAACGGATCGCGGGTACTGGGAAATCTGGCTTTTCTGGCAACGGCCGGCCAGCCATGCAAGCTGAGCTTTCTGGACCAAAGGCATTGAGTCTAGACTCGAAGGGAAACGTCTATCTTGCCGACACAGAGTCGCACTCCATTCGGTACATCAACCTCCAAAAAGGCACCATTCATGTTCTCGTTGGCAATGGCCAGAAAGGAGACGGTCCCGATGGTGCTGATCCGCTTAACTGTCGACTCTCCCGTCCCCACGGTGTCTTTGTTGATAAAGACGGTTCCGTGTTCATCGGTGACAGCGAATCCCATCGAATCCGGGTGTGGCGGCCCTAACCGTTTTGCCAATTCGACTGAACAGATTGTAATGAAAGGACCGCCGGGGAACCCCCCGGATGATCGAATCGGGAAATCCGCTTGGACTCAACGCATGTCGTAAGACGAAACCAATTAGCGTTGAAGCGTAACACCAGTGGTGGGGCCCCCTTTTATTAAATATTTTGTCCGAACGCCATAAGGCTGCGATAAGACGTGAGCAGCGACTTGAGTGCTGCAATCGTTGCCTGATTTCGAGGCGAGCTCGCCAGCCCGCGTGGGATCCCAAGATTGACCTCGAACGGGACTGGGCACAACTCGTCGGTCTTGGTCAGGAAAAAAACGGGATCTCCTCCCTCTTTTCAAATGTTACTTCGGTCGGGCTGGAATTGAATCGACGAGTTGCCTCAAGCGCAGGCTCCACTAACGACTTTTCCATAATTGGACTGCCGCAGGTCGCCAGAAACTGGGTCGAGTTCTTTGCCGTGTGCAGCGAGACGACCCCGTGAAAACCGTGAACACCTATTTCGCGTTCCAGATAATACACCTCATTCTGGGATGATCCACGCCAAAATTCTCGTGTCAGGTCGATCCCGACATGATTATTGCGAGTACCAATCGAAAATCCGCTTGGATTACATACCGGGTAGAAATTTAGGTGAAACCCTCTGGCGCATTCCGCTGCCGATGTGAGTTCCTGAATGAACTGGACGAGGGCCTCGCCTCCTTCAGGGTCATCTCCGTGGAATGTCGCGAACAATCCCAATTTTATGGTGTCGCCACCAGATTTTGGTCCCGTCAGGATGACCCGAGGAATTCGGAATTCCGTCCGGGGAGCGGCAGGCACATTCACGTAACCGAAGATCAGATTTTCCGACTCCCCTATGGGATCCAGGATTGGTCGCAGGAGACGCCCACAAGCGTCTGCCTCATCCCTAAAATCCTCCCCAGAGGAAGCAAATCCCATTCGCTTCTTGGGAATTAGCGCTCTCATTTGGTTTCAAGTCGAGTCGGCAGGATCGGGCGTCGGGCAGGTGCCCACTCCTGGGTGTATTCGGGAGAATCGAGCAGCTCAGACAATTCATTCGCGGTAAGATCGCGGAGGGATGGATTCATCTCGAACATCACCGACAAACTAAGGAGTCTGCCCCTCCCATGCTCGAGGCGGGGTTGCCCGTCATTCTTGGCGGAGGATTCACGATTTGGTGCGTTCATTGGTTATTGTGATTATTATCGAGCTGAAAAAACATCTCGAAGTATCAGTGGTGGGCACTCCGGTAGGTTTCCTCCCCGACGTTGATGAAGGGCGTCAGACGGTTTTCCTTCGGTGGCAGCGGGCAGGTGGCGTGGGTTGTGAAGGCGCAAGGGAAAGAACCTTGAGGAACGCCCGGATCGAGGCCAACTGCGTCTAATGCGACAATCGTCCGAATCATGTCGATGTTGGCGTCCCAATGTAATGGTTCAACGAATACGCTTACTTCGCTTCGGTGGCGCGCTTGGCTTCCCAGTCACGGGTCTGTGGCTGGTCATCGCGGACAGATTCGATTTTGTCTGCATTCCGGAGCCAGCAGCGTAGCTGCGCTCTCGGCTTTCGGTAAAGAATGGCTGAAAATGGTCTGTTCCGAGCCAAGGGATCATTTCTTCAGCTCGGCAACGGCCTCTTTGAGTTCATCAAGGTGAACTTGGGCGTCGCGCACGTCGGTCACGTGGATGATCGTACCATCTTTGGCAATAAGAAAGCTGACACGGCGTGAACGGGGCCGGTCAGGGGCTGAAGCCCCAAACGCATCGGTGACCTTCCCATCTAGGTCTACGAGCAGCGGAAAGTTTAGACTGTGCTTCTCGCGGAACTTCCGATGGCTTTCCGCGTCGTCGCGACTGACGCCAACAACGGTGACTCCGAGGGAGTTCAACCCTTCTACGCGGTCCCGCAGGCCACAAGCCTCCTTGGTGCAACCGGGGGTATCATCCTTGGGATAGAAGTAAAGGATGACGGCGGACTTGCCCTTTTGGTCCGCCAGCTTCCAAGTCTTTCCATCTTGGTCCAGAGCTTCAATCGAGGGGGCAACGGAACCGACTTTGGGTGTTTCGGAGGCTAAGAGCAGCGTCGCTAGCGACGAGACTAGTATCGCTTTGGAAAGGAGCTTCATTGAATGAGAGTTTAGGGCTTGGTCGGACTGGATTCGGTAAGTGCGTAGAGGTTTTGGTGACCGCGCAGGAACAGGTCGTTGCCGACGAGCGCCGGGGTTGCATCGAAGGCATCATCGAGTTTGTTCTTTGCAATGACCTCAAGGGTGGTTCCGTTCTTTAGCACCCACACGGCCCCGTTGCGTCCGGTGACGTAAACATGTTCGTTCGCTCCGGTCAGGGAGGCGTAAACACCATAAATTCCTTCAAGACGCTCGGCTTCCACCCACTTCTTCCCGTCCAAAGCATTCACGATGGAAAGCTGTGCATTGTTGTTTGCAAAGAAATACAACTGATCACCATACAGGAGGGGAGAGGGCACATAAGGGGTGCCCTTGTTGTGGCTCCAGGCGATGGCGTCCGTGCCGGTGAGGTCGCCTTTGCGTCCTAAGGTGATGGCCTGCAACGCACCACCATGCCAACCGCTCATCACGTAGACCCGTCCGTGACCGGGAACGGGCGTCGGTACGGCGTTTTGCGTCTGACCGCCTGCTTCCCAAATCGTCGCGCCGTCCGCGAGATCGTAGCTACGGACCTTGTTGCCGCTGTTCACGATGATTTCCGTGTGGCCCTCGTAGTCAAGGGCAAGCGGCGTCGTCCAGTTCGTGCTCTCCTGCCGGGGTTTTCGCCAAAGCTCTTTGCCGGTGCGCTTGTCGAAAGCGACGATAAAGTCGTCCCCTTCGTGATCCCACACGATGACCACCGCATTGCCGTGAAGTGTCGGGGAACTGCCCTCGCCGAAGCTATTACGCGTCAACTGTTGTCCGAGGTCCTTTTGCCACAGCAATTTTCCGTTGAGGTCGTAAGCATAGAGGCCGCGTGAGCCGAAGTACGCGATCAGCACTTCGCCGTCCGTCACCGGCGATGCGGAGGCATAGCCGTGGTCCTTATGATGCCCTTCGTGCGGCAACTCCGTGCGGGCCGTCTGCTGCCATCGTACCTTACCGGTCGTCCGATCGTATGCGATAACGACAAATTGTTGCTCTTCATCGGGTTGCTCGATTTGGATACGCCCGCCACCCCCGCCTCCGCCTCCGCCTGGAGGCCGATTTCCAGCGGCTGTTGGGTCGTTGGCAGGTGGCTCCGGTCGCGGGAGCGGTGCGGGTTTGGTGTCGGCTCCGACTTTTGGCACAATCTTTTTGCCCGTAGGTATTGCGGTGAGCACGAACACCTGATCATTCCAGACGATGGGCGATGCATTCCCAGAACCCGGCACCGTGACCTTCCATTTCACATGGGTGGACTCATCCCAAGTGACCGGAGGATGCGCCAGCGGTGCGACGCCCGTGGATAACGGGCCGCGAAATGAGGGCCAATTCCGCAGGGCACCGTCATCCGCGACAGCGATTGAGCTGGTCACAAAGGTGATTGAGATAATGAGAGAGAGGTTTTTCATTGGGAAGAGGATATCGCCCTGCGAACGCCACTCAGCGAGCAGGGCGAGATCGGCAGCGGCCTCACGACTCGAACGATCCGACGCTGCCAAAAGGGTTGGGGTGAGAGTCTAATCACTCAAAGAGGCACTTTTGTACCTGGCGAATAATGCCCGCAAGTCGGGCGTCTCCGCCGCAATGCTGGGGCAGCCTCCGGCTGATCAGCGACTTTCTAGCAGGACTGAAAACTGTCATGAGTGATGGCTGTTTTAAGCCGACACTTCCGGTGATCCGGTCAGAACAGGCAATTGGTTCCGTTTCTAAGGTCGCCCATTTCGGGGAGGACCGTCGTTTCGGTGAAGAAACGATACAATCTCTACTGTGTCAATAGAGTAAGTGCAGATTTCGGCTTATTGGACTTAGTCGACCACAGCTGCAATCGCCGACCTCACCTCGGTATTCGTCAACGCCTTTTCCCCCGCGTTCCGTCATGAAACTTTTCTCGGACGGCTTAGAGCTGGGCAACCGCCATCTCTAACTGCGGGAAGCCCTGCTCGGCAAAGTATCTTTACATCACGCCTTTGTTTCGAGGAAGGAAAGCAGTGTCGGTCGACCTCGATGGCTAGAACCTCCACTTCCTTAGTGAACATTTGCGTTCTGAAGCGCCAAAGGCGCCAAATCATACCAGCCTAGGCCATCGGCTTAGGTATAAAAATAATTAACTCAATATTGGAGATGCTCCGCCCCCTGCATCTTCAGGTGTTCGTCTTCGGCCTGGGCCGTGAGGCCTGTGATGCCGATTACACTGCGGCTTGGTTCCGAGTGGGCTTTCGCCGAAAGGTGAAAGTTTCTACCGACGAGCAACCGAGCGGTGGGCGAGTTTTAGGGAAGGTGGTTCGGGCAATAGACAGGTTTTTGATTCGGAAGCCGAAAGGCGCATTGTTTGTGGTCGCTAATCTGAAAATAACAGCGTAAAACACTACGGACCAACAGGTTACAAATGGAGCCGGTGGTCGGGATTGAACCGACGACCTACGGTTTACGAATCCGTTGTCCGTGCTTCGCGACGATGCGCAAACAGTGCACAAAGAGGCTGTAAATAGGGTATATAATAACATCTCTGCTTTTTTCACCATTTGCCGCAATAACGCATCAAAACGAAGATAGGCTGTCGGAATCTGTCGGAATGGGTTTCGTGAAAATCGATGCTTCGGGGGGTGGTTTTCGATGGGTTGGAGTTGGCCGGGGCCAACCGGAAGCGTCTTGGACCGGATTTTGTTTCACGGGGCTTGTCCTCATGGTCGGGAATCATTTCCGCTTGGACCGGCAGGGATTGATTCACGCTACGGGCAATCGGGGGCTTCATCGCCGTTTGCGGTCGGATTCAACCGCCCAGTGTGAAGGGGAGGGCGACTCGGTAGAGTGACCGTCCCCACCCGGTACACCCCCACCCCCCTGAATGGGTACCGGGGTCGTTGTCATACCCTTCCCAAAATCCTGAACAGGTTTTTGAATTTGGGTGGCGACATTATCGTTAAAGATGGCGCAGAGCCGATTTTGGGATGCGGTTTTGTCTACGAGGAAATCTTGTGATCTGCGTCGCTGGGTCGAGTTTGGTAGTAAGCAGACGATTGCGTGCAGCGGAACGGCAACTCAGTCATTTGTCGCCGACAATTTGCCCGCGGACAAACAACGCTCCTTCGAATCTCATGGAACAGGCTGGTTTTCAGGCGGTTAAGTGGATTGCTTTTGAAAATCGCCAGTATTTAGGCTTGGCGGGTGATGGTTCTTGACGCACTAAGATAGAAAGCGAGAGATTGTTTAGAGATGAAACTACAACTTGCCTCCCTGCTATTCGCCTTGGGCTATTTGCCACCGCTGAGGGCTCAGGTGACTTTCGACCCGATCAACGGCCATTATTACGAGATTGTAGCGGCGAATGGAATTACTTGGGACCATGCAAACGCAGGTGCAAGTTCCATGAACTATGCAGGTTTGCCGGGACATCTGGTGACGATTGGCGATTCCGAAGAAAACACGTTCATATCGGGATTGCTCAATTTCCCAAGTCTGGCTTATTGGGCGGGAGGCTACCAGGATCCAAAGAATCCACTTTCTTTGACGGATTCCATGGCGGGCTGGAAATGGGTTCACAACGAGGGGGCTATTCCAACTGATAACTCCGGCCTAGGGTTTGCACACTGGGGTATCTACTCCGGCGGACGTGAGCCAAATGATAACGGGGGTGCAGGGTCGGAGCAATACCTGGCTCTTATCTCGTATGCAACCGCTCAGAAGTACCCCGGCGGTTGGGGGGATTATAAGAATGTCACGCCCTCATCGGTGATCTGGAACGATGATGCTGGGGATGGTGGTCATGCTGCTGGCTATGTCGTTGAGTTTGAGGCTGTACCAGAACCTGCCTCTACGCATTGCCTGATGCTCGGTGCAGCATTTTCATTTTGTCTCTTCAGAAAGGTATTCTTTCACGCTCGATCTCGGACTGTTCTGCCTCAATCGAAAACCTAGGTTTGAGAATTGAAAAGACGGAAATGGGGGAACCCTTTCGATGCAATGAGTGTTGCGTTCCAAGACAATATTAAAGGCGGGTCGTTGCAAAACCCAGATGAAAGCAAGGACGGTTATGAGCGCGCATGACAATGCTTCGAAGCAAAGCACGGCCATTTGTAATGAAATGGTGTCCAGGTTGCGGGAGAGACTTCCTGGACTACAACATACTGCGGGCGATAAATGGTGCTCATTTAGGGTCGTGGGGAGGAACGTTTTCGCCTACGGTCTTCACACAAAGCGCAATCAGACTTCTTCCGTTCATTTCAACAGTGTTTCGGGTCGCGATCTTTCAAAAGAGGACGAGTTCTTTACAATTATACGGCGGCCAAATATTAGGACAGATTGGGACAAACAGGCTCCGTGGATTGCTACAATTTCTGCGGTTAATGGGGTAAACCCAGTTATAGAAATCCTTTTGAAAGAAGCCTATCCGTTATCGGAGAAAAAACGGAAGGGTCGAATTGAGGAATTGGCTGCCCTTGATATCGCGATTCCTGGCGATTCAGATCTCGAAGTCGAGGAAGGCCGAAAGCGCTTGGTGGAGCATTTGGTTGGAGAGAGGAGTAAAAATGCAGTTTTAAATAAGAAGAAGCAGGTGCGAGCGTCTGGGTTACCGCTTGCTTGTGAAGTATGCGGTTTTGTCTTTGCAGACAAATATCGGGAACCTGGGGCGGATTATTGTGAGGTGCACCATTTACCTCCATTGGCCGGTGAGAAGCAGGTAAGAAAAACCAGAAACCAAGACCTGGCCATCGTTTGCGCCAATTGCCACCGGGTGATTCATCGAAGAAATCCGCCATTTACCATGGAGGAAATGCGGCAGATGTTGATTGTCCCGGGCGGCCAGTAGGTTATTGGGTATGGGCCGAGAATTCTGTCTAATGGACCGCGATGCGATGTCAAGACCTGTAAGAGCAGCAAGTCATTGTTGTCCGGGAGTTGCTCGAGAAGCCGATTGCAATTCCATTCGCAGAACGATGGGGCATTACGCTAGTTTCCGGTTGTCGAGTTGGCTTTCCGCTACCGGTTGGCGGGTAAAGCATAGAACGGGCAGAAGTGCTCTCCATTTAAGAAATCTACGCCGTGTGACGGATTCAGGCGCGCCAAATGTTGTCCTCGCATCGAGTGGGGAAACGGGTCGAATTACCCATAGTTCTTATTTTGATATGTTTGGAAGATCATGGAAAGTAGCTTGGCAGCAGCGCTTCACCGAATTGCCTTGATTGCCATTGGATGGATAGATGATTCTGCATCCAAGAGAATTCCTTTCACGATACCAAAGCCGATCAACGAATATGATACCTCTCCCAGAGATTTTCGAAGTTTCGGCATTTGAGTGTATGTCAGCGGAAGAGGTGCTTCGGCGCCTTGAAGCTGGGTCCGAAATCACTCCGGCCACTTCAAATATGCTTGCACAGCGGCCAGAGCCTTTGGTGAGGCTGGCAGTTGCGAAATATTCGAGGTGGAAAGATACGCTCAAAGGATTGTGCGAGGATAGTGATGAAAGGGTAAGGTTGACGGCATGGGGCAATCCCTACCGTTTTGACGACGGCATAGATGCCCTTCGCCCACACTGTGAAAAATGGGAAAGAATACTTTCTGCCCCGATCTCAGGAGAGTACCTTGCGATAATCTGCAACCCAAGTTTCTTTCAAGGCGAGTTAGAGGATCTGTTTAAGCGAAGAGGCCTCTTTAAATCGTTAACTGACACGGACTGGGAGAATGTGTGCTCTCATTGTCTTCTTGCAAATCCTACCTTTACGAAAAAGGAAACACTCTTTGACGATTATTGGAGTCGGCTTGCACGTAAAGGCGTCGTCCATTTGCTCGAAAACGGCCCCGTGGAACATAATTGGGCTGTCGTCCTCAATGCATTCCTAAAAAAGGCCAGCCTTGGATGCTATTGTGTCAATGTTGCAGACATAATTCATCGGTGGCAATCGTTTCCGTGGTTTGTCGGTACTATTGCCTATCGTGCTACCCTCTGGGGTTGGTGGTATAGAAGCGAAGCAAACGCCGATGATTCCAATGAAAATGAATTGGCTTTAGCTCAAAATGAATTGCGGGAGGTCCGAGAGGGCTTTTATCAGGGTATTCGTGTACAAAATATTGCCCAGCTCGAAAGTTATTATCAGAAAGATGGGGGATTGTGCTTAAGTGGTCTGGTGAAAAATGCCAGTCTCCTGGTACGGCGTGATTTAATGGAATGGATGGATAGCGCTGTAGCCAAACATGAATGCAGTAATTCCGACGATGGTTTTTATGATCATAGTTATTGGCGAAGCATTAAAAAGAATGCAATTGAACAAATGGAGAAAGAAGAACGAGCTAGCCAACAGAAAGTAGAGGCCGAGAGACGAGAGCGAGAAATCCAAGAGATGATAAGAAAAGTAGATGATATTCAATCCAGCGTCAGGGAGTTGTCAGGTAGTTTTCTGACAATGGAACGAAATCTACAGAGCAGGATGGAAATTGTGATTGCGGCCATTTCAAGAATTGAAAAAAACCTTCCGGCTGAGATTGAATCATTCTTGAAACAAAATTGGATTGAGGGTGCTCTTCTTCTCCGCGCGGCATTCTTTAAATCATTTAGGTCGTTCGTAAGCAATGTGTATACTCTGTTGTTTATCGTTGTCGCATTGCTTTTGGCGTTAATCGTTGGAAGATTTCTGTAGATAAGAACGGTGTGAATACGGGGTAATGCTCATTGCTTGACGGATGCGTCCTCGCGGGCCAAAGGGTGGTATTCGACGTAATGTAAATGCCGATTGAAAGGTGCGGTGGTCGGTGCTTCGTTTGTGAATGACCGCATGGCTTCTTCGGTATGGGAATGGGAAACCGACAACGTGGTACTTGGGAATGAAGATTGGGTCTCAATGTGTCCCTTCGGCAAGGCCGCGTAAGCGCGGCTGCGGGCGGGTGGGTGGAGTTCCGTCGG